>NZ_MAOG01000069.1:0-247 GCF_001884205.1 Bacillus sp. NH11B
GTCCTGTTTATCTTGTTTGTCCTGTTTATCTTGTTTGTCCTGTTTATCTTGTTTGTCCTGTTTATCTTGTTTATCCTGTTTATCTTGTTTGTCCTGTTTATCTTGTTTGTCCTGTTTATCTTGTTTGCCTGGTTTACCTGGTTTATCTTGTTTGTCTGGTTTACCTGGTTTGTCCTGCTTGTCTTGTTTGTCCTGCTTGTCTTGTTTGTCCTGCTTGTCTTGTTTATCTTGCTTGTCTTGTTTATCT
>NZ_MAOG01000070.1:0-10656 GCF_001884205.1 Bacillus sp. NH11B
TTAGGCGGTTCATTTCAACTGCGTATTCCATTGGAAGTTCGCGAGTGAATGGCTCGATGAAGCCCATTACGATCATTTCTGTAGCTTCTTGCTCAGAAATACCGCGGCTCATTAGGTAGAATAATTGTTCTTCTGATACTTTCGATACTTTCGCTTCATGCTCAAGTGAAACGTAATCGTTTTTGATTTCGTTGTAAGGAATTGTATCAGATGTAGATTGGTTATCCATAATTAACGTGTCACACTCGATGTTAGAACGAGAGTTTTTCGCTTTTGGTCCGAATTGTACGATACCACGGTAAGTTACTTTACCACCATGCTTCGCAATCGATTTAGAAACGATTGTTGAAGATGTGTTTGGTGCTAAGTGAATCATTTTCGCACCAGCATCTTGGTGTTGGCCTTTACCAGCAATCGCGATAGATAATGTTAAACCACGAGCGCCTTCGCCTTTTAAGATAACTGCTGGGTATTTCATCGTTAATTTAGATCCGATGTTACCATCAATCCATTCCATCGTTGCGTTTTCTTCACAAACCGCACGTTTTGTAACTAGGTTGTATACGTTGTTCGCCCAGTTTTGGATTGTTGTATAACGGCAATATGCATCTTTTTTAATGATGATTTCTACTACCGCACTGTGAAGTGAGTTAGTCGTGTAAACAGGTGCTGTACAACCTTCTACGTAGTGTACGTGTGCGCCTTCGTCTACGATGATAAGCGTACGCTCGAATTGTCCCATATTTTCAGAGTTAATACGGAAATACGCTTGAAGTGGTGTATCAACTTTAATACCTTTTGGAACGTAGATGAATGATCCACCAGACCAAACTGCAGAGTTTAATGCAGAGAATTTGTTGTCTGTTGGTGGGATTACTTTTCCGAAATGCTCACGGAAAATATCTTCGTTCTCTTTTAATGCGCTATCTGTATCTTTGAAGACGATTCCTAGAGCTTCTAGGTCTTCTTTCATGTTGTGGTATACAACTTCAGATTCGTACTGTGCAGATACACCAGCTAAATATTTTTGCTCAGCTTCAGGAATACCTAATTTATCAAATGTCGCTTTAATTTCCTCAGGTACTTCATCCCAAGACTTCTCAGATTTCTCAGATGGTTTTACGTAGTACGTAATTTCATCGAAATCTAAGTCGTTTAAGTCGCCGCCCCATTGTGGCATTGGCATTTCATAGAACTTATCCAGTGATTTTAAACGGAAGTCTAACATCCACTGTGGTTCTTCTTTCATACGTGAAATCTCTTCAACGATTTCTTTTGTTAAACCGCGTCCAGCACGGAAAATCGAAACGTCTTTGTCTTTGAAACCATATTTATAATCGCCGATATCTGGCAGTTGCTTCGCCATGTTGGTGTGTCCCTCCTTAGATAACCTCGTTTTTAGGAACCTTTAACATTACTTATCTTCGTTTAAGCCCTTTTCTAACGCTTTCCACGCTAATGTTGCACATTTAATACGTGCAGGGAACTTGCATACGCCTTGTAATGCTTCAATATCTCCTAAATCAATGCTGTCATCGTACTCTTTTCCTAGCATCATGTCAGAGAAAATTTTCGAAAGCTGAAGTGCTTCTTCAATTTTCTTTCCTTTTACTGCTTGTGTCATCATTGAAGCTGAAGACATTGAGATGGAACATCCTTCTCCTTCAAACTTCGCCTCTTGTACAATACCCTCTTCTACTTTCATCGTAAGTTGAATACGATCGCCGCAAGTTGGATTGTTCAAGTTAACGGTAACACTATCTTCTAGCACGCCATGGTTACGAGGATTTTTATAATGATCCATAATAACTTGACGATATAACGTATCTAAATTATTAAATGACATTTGTGAAATACTCCTTTGTCTTGATTAGCGATTCAACAAATGTATCAATTTCTTCTTTTGTATTATATAAATAGAAGCTCGCACGTGCTGTAGAAGAAGCTTTTAGCCACTTCATAAGCGGCTGTGCACAGTGGTGTCCTGCGCGAACCGCAATGCCTTCCACATCTAATACTGTCGCTACATCGTGAGGATGTACGTCTTCAATATTAAATGTAACTAGACCAGCGCGATGCTTTGGACCATAAATTGTAACGCCATCTACTTCTGATAGTCTTTCTAAAGCGTATTGCGCTAATTCATGTTCATGCTTTTCAATATTATGAAGACCGATTTCTTCTAGGAAATCAATTGCCGCACCAAGTCCGATCGCATTACCGATAATCGGTGTACCTGCTTCAAACTTCCACGGAAGCTCTTTCCAAGTAGATTCTTGTAAATCTACGAAATCAATCATTTCACCGCCAAATTCAATTGGCTCCATATTGTTTAGCAATTCTTTCTTACCATATAATACGCCGATACCTGTAGGTCCGCACATCTTATGAGCAGATAATGCGTAGAAATCACAGTTTAAATCTTGTACATCCACTTTCATGTGAGGTGTACTTTGTGCACCATCAACGACCATAATTGCTCCGTTTTCGTGTGCGATTGCTCCGATTTCTTTTACAGGGTTAATCGTTCCAAGTACGTTTGATACTTGCATAATAGAAACGATTTTTGTATTCGGTGTAACAGTTTGACGAACATCTTCTAAAGAAATTGTACCGTCTGGTTGAAGCGGAAGGTATTTCAAAGTTGCGCCAGTTTTCTTCGCAACTTGTTGCCACGGAATGATGTTACTATGGTGTTCCATGTAAGAAATAACGATTTCATCGCCTTCTTTTACATTTTCAAGACCATAGCTAGCTGCTACTGTATTTAATGCAGTTGTCGTTCCGCGCGTGAAAATAATCTCTTCCATTGATTTCGCGTTAATAAACTTGCGAACTTTCTCACGTGCACCTTCATACGCGTCGGTAGCTTTCGTACCGAGCGTATGAACACCGCGATGCACGTTAGAATTATATTCTTTATAGTAACGTTCTAACGTTTCAATGACTTGAATTGGTTTTTGAGAAGTTGCTGCACTATCGAAATAAACAAGTTGTTTGCCGTTCACTTTTTGATCAAGAATTGGAAACTGTTTGCGTATTTCATGAATATTCATTAGCGAACTTTCCTTTCAATTACCTCAACAAGCTGTGCTTTTACTCCTTCAATTGGAAGCTCATTTACTACAGGTGCTAAGAATCCATGGATGACTAAACGTTCTGCTTCGCGTTTTGGAATACCACGGCTCATCAAGTAGTATAATTGGTACGGATCTACGCGGCCTACTGAAGCTGCGTGACCTGCCATTACATCATCTTCGTCAATTAAAAGAATTGGGTTTGCATCCCCGCGAGCTTTCTCGTCTAACATAAGAACGCGAGAAGATTGTTGTGCATTTGATTTAGATGCACCGTGTTCAATCTTACCAATTCCGTTAAAGATAGATGTTGCACTATCTTTTTGTACACCGTGTTTTAAGATCCAACCTTCAGAGTGTTTACCGAAGTGAACAACTTTAGTTGTAAAGTTTTGTGTTTGGTTACCACGACCAATTGTTACTGTTTTTGTATCAGCATATGATCCGTCGCCCATTAAGTTCGTAACGTTCTCTGAGATTGTGTTTCCGTCATTCATAAGACCTAGAGCCCAATCAATACGGCCGTCGCGTCCGACAACACCGCGGCGGTTAACGTAAGTTGTTACGTCTTTTGCTAATAGATCAACCGCACCGAATTTCACTTGTGCGCCTTGTTCCACGATTACTTCTGCTACGATATTTGCAATACCTTTAGCATTTTCATTTGCAACGTAGTTTTCTACATAAGTTGCAGTACTGTTCGCATCAGCTACGAATAATACGTGGTTATATACGTTAGCTTCTTCGCCGTCTACTAAGAATACAGCTTGAAGTGGAGTTTCAAGAACAACGTTTTTCGGAACATATACGAATGCACCGCCGTTGATTAATGCAGCATGAAGTGCAGTTAGACGATGCTCGTCTACTTTCACGCCGTCTTTCATTAAGTACTTTTGTACTAATTCAGCATGCTCTGTTGCAGCTGTTATGATGTCTGTAAAAATAACACCTTTTTCTTTTGCTTCGTCTGCTAAAGAAACGAACGCAGTTGTACCAGTACGTTGCACTAATACGCTGTTATTTTCATCGATTAAGTTTTTCACTGCTTCTGGAAGCTCTGTTAAAGAACTTACAGGCTCTTGCTTAGCAGCGTCGCCTTTTCCGATAAAGTCCCATTTTTCAATTTTCGTTTTATCAGGCGTTGGCATTGGAAGTTCAGTTGCTTGTGCAAGAGCTTGTAAGCGGAACTCAGTCAACCAAGCAGCTTCGTTTACTTCGCTTGCGCGCTGACGGATTGTTTCTTGATCGAAAGGTAATGTACCGATTGTCATGTTTATGCTCCTCTCTTACGCTTCTTGCTCTGCTGTTTCGTCTTCAATACCTAATTCTTTTTTAATCCAGTCGTAACCTTCAGCTTCTAGACGTTGTGCAAGCTCAGGGCCACCAGATTTAACGATACGACCGTTCATCATAACGTGAACGAAGTCTGGAGTGATGTAGTTTAATAAACGTTGGTAATGCGTAATCATTAGGCAACCGAACTCTTCGCCGCGCATTTGGTTAATACCTTTAGATACAACTTTTAATGCATCGATATCAAGACCTGAGTCGATTTCGTCTAAGATTGCGATTTTTGGCTCAATCATCATTAATTGAAGAATTTCGTTACGTTTTTTCTCTCCACCAGAGAAACCTTCGTTTAAGTAACGTTGTGCCATTTCTGGATCCATTTCTAGGAATTCCATGTTTTTATCTAAAGTACGGATGAATTTCATAAGAGAAATTTCATCGCCTTCTTCACGACGTGCATTAATTGCAGAACGTAAGAAGTCAGCGTTTGTTACTCCGCTAATTTCACTTGGATATTGCATTGCTAGGAATAGACCTGCTTGTGCGCGCTCGTCTACTTCCATTTCTAATACATCTTCACCGTCGATGATGATGCTACCTTCTGTTACTTCATACTTTGGGTGACCCATAATTGCAGAAGATAAAGTTGATTTACCTGTTCCGTTAGGTCCCATAATTGCGTGGATTTCTCCACCTTTTACTTCAAGGTTTACACCCTTTAAAATTTCTTTGCCATCAATTGATACATGTAAGTCTTTAACCGTTAATGTAGAACCAGCCATCTCAATACCTCCATTAATCCTATATATACATTTTAAAAATTACTAAAACGTTCATATTCTCATTTTATTCTCATTCTAATCTTATATCAAATAAAATGATATCGCAAACGCTGAAAAAATGTAACAATTTTTTCACAAATGTATATAAGTATTTCCCTTGCATCCTTATATGATACACTTTTCTTCTTATATATATAAAGAAAAAAGGACTGGGAATTTCCCAATCCTTTCCTGTACTTATTCATTTACTGGAAGTACAGCACCTTTATATTCTTTATTGATAAAGTCTTGAATTTCTTTTGAATGCAATACGTCTACTAACTCTTTAATTTCTTTTTTCTTCTCGTCACCTTTACGAACTGCAATAATATTTGCATAAGGAGAGTCTGATCCTTCAATTGCAATTGCATCCTTTGTTGGATTTAATTTCGCATCAATTGCGTAGTTTGAATTAATAAATAAAGCATCACCCTCATTATTTTCATACAGCTTCGGTGAAAGTCCAGGTTCTACATCTGTTTTAAACTTTAAGTTTTTCGGATTTTCCACAACATCTTTTACTGTTGCTTTAACAACATCTACACCGTCTTTTAATTTAATAACGCCGCCTTTTTGCAATAGTGCTAACATACGTCCGCGCTCTGCAACGTTATTACTCATAATAACTGTTCCGCCATCTGGTAAATCTTTTAAGCTTTTATATTTTTTAGAGTAAATGCCCATTGGTTCTAAATGAATTTTTCCTGCGTTTACAATTTCATATCCTTTTTCTTGAATTTCTTTTTCTAAATACGGAATGTGCTGGAAGTAGTTTGCATCAATTTCTTTATCCGCTAACGCTTTATTCGGCAACACATAATCTTGGAACTTTTTAATCTCTAATTTAATACCCTTTTTCTCTAATATCGGCTGTGCTTTCTCTAAAATAACAGCGTGCGGCACGTTAGAAGCTCCAACAACAAGCTTATTTTCCTCTTTCCCCCCGCAGGCAGCTAATGTAAATACAGACAGTGCTGTAACAACTGACAATATAATTTTTTTCATATGATGTCCCCTTCTCCCGTATAGTTATGTAGTTATAAAAAGGGCCGGCGTACACCAGCCCTTTTCAGCAATTATTCTTTTACAGGAACAACTGCCCCTTTATATTCTTTATTAA
This sequence comes from Bacillus sp. NH11B, assembly GCF_001884205.1. Classification (NCBI taxonomy): domain Bacteria; kingdom Bacillati; phylum Bacillota; class Bacilli; order Caryophanales; family Bacillaceae; genus Bacillus; species Bacillus sp. NH11B. The sequence goes on from NZ_MAOG01000070.1 coordinate 6,309, forward strand.
TAAAGTCTTCAATTTCTTTAGAATGCAGCACTTCTACAAGAGCTTTAATCTCTTTTTTATCTTTATCACCTTTACGAACAGCTACTACGTTTGCGTATGGAGAATCATTTCCTTCAATTGCAATCGCATCTTTTTCTGGGTTTAATTTCGCATCAATTGCATAGTTAGAGTTAATTAGAACAGCGTCGCCTTCTTTATTGTTATACACTTGTGGTAATAAACCAGGCTCGATATCCGTTTTAAATTTTAGATTTTTCGGATTATCTGCAATATCTTTCGGAGTCGCTTTAACTGGATCTACTCCGTCTTTAATTTTTAAAATGCCTTCTTTTTGTAAAATTGCTAAACCACGTCCATGGTCAGCAACAGAATTACTCATAATAATTGTTGCCCCATCTGGAAGCTCTTTTAAGCTCTTATATTTTTGAGAGTATACACCAATCGGTTCTAAGTGAATTTTTCCTGCTATTTCAAAATCATATTTTTTATCTTTAATTTCTTTTTCTAAATACGGAATGTGCTGGAAGTAGTTTGCATCAATTTCTTTATCCGCTAACGCTTTATTCGGTAACACGTAGTCTTGGAATTTTTTAATTTCTAATTCAATTCCTTTTTTCTCAAGTAAAGGTTTTGCCTTTTCTAAAATAACAGCGTGCGGTACGTTAGAAGCACCAACAACAAGTTTCTTTTCATCTTTATCTTTCCCACCACAAGCAGCTAACCCAAAAATTGAAGTTGAAATAAGTGCCGTAAGTAATAATTTTTTCATTTTAAATACCCCCATTTTCATTATCTTTTATCTATTCGAGTCGTTACACTATCACCAATCCACTGAATGAAAAATACAACTAGTAATACACAAATTGTCGCAACGATTGTTACATCGTTATTTCCTCGCTGGAACCCTTCTAAATAAGCAAGTGTTCCAAGGCCACCAGCACCAACAACTCCCGCCATTGCTGTATAACCTACTAAAGCAATTGTCGTTACCGTAATACCCGATACTAACGCTGGTAACGCCTCTGGAATTAACACTTTCAAAATAATTGTGCTTGTTTTTGCCCCCATCGCTTTTGAAGCTTCAATTACGCCTTTATCAATTTCACGAAGTGCGATTTCAACCATTCTCGCGTAAAATGGTGCCGCTCCAATAATTAAAGCTGGCAGCGCTGCACTCGCTCCAAGTATTGTTCCAAGAAGAATCTTTGTGAACGGGATTAATAAAATAATTAAAATGATGAACGGTATCGAACGGAAAATGTTTACGAACGCTCCAATCACCGTATTAATTGCTTTGTTTTCCCATAAATTATCTTTCGCTGTCATAAAGAGTAATAGTCCTAAAATAAGTCCTAAAACAAATGTGGCAAGCGCTGCGATTGCCGTCATATATAACGTTTCACCAGTCGCTTCTAGCATTTGATTCCAATCAACATTTGCGATTAACTTATCCATGCGCAATCACCTCCAGCTCTACTTGATCTTGATGAATCCCTTCTATTGCTTGCTGGATTGCTGTTTCCTCACCATTTAAATGAACGACTAAACTACCGTAAGAACCGTTATTCGTTTGTGCGATATTTCCTTGCAAAATGCTAACTTCTATATCACTGCGTTGCATTAATCTTTGAAGAACCGGCCTTTCTACAGCCTCACCGATAAACTGCAAGCGAATTACTTTTCCATCTGGGTATTTTTCAATTAAGCTTTCAATCGTTTCATTTGTATCTTCAGAATCAGTTAACTGTTGTACAAATCGTTTTGTAATGTCTTGCTGTGGATTACGAAATACATCAAGTACAGGACCACTTTCTACAATCTTTCCTTGCTCCATTACCGCAACACGATTACAAATCTTCCGAATCACGTGCATCTCATGTGTAATTAATACAATTGTTAAGCCTAGACGCTTATTAATATCTAATAATAAATCTAAAATTTGATCCGTCGTTTCTGGATCAAGAGCTGACGTTGCTTCATCACATAAAAGTACTTGTGGATTATTTGCTAACGCTCTTGCAATCCCAACGCGCTGCTTTTGTCCACCACTTAACTGAGATGGATATGCGTCTCCTCTTCCTTCTAATCCAACGAGATGAATTAACTCATCAACACGTTTTCTTCTCTTCGCCTTATCCACACCCGCAATTTCAAGTGGGAATTCGATATTTTCGCGTACAGTTCGTGACCAAAGTAAGTTGAAGTGCTGAAAAATCATTCCGATTTCTTGTCTTGCCTTACGAAGTTCACTTCCTGTAATTGCTGAAATGACACGATTTGCGATTGTAATTTGACCAGACGTTGGTTTCTCTAACTGATTAAACAATCTAATTAAAGAACTTTTCCCAGCGCCACTATATCCGATAACACCAAATATTTCGCCTTTCTCTATTTGTAAGTTGGCGTTATCTACAGCAGTGACATCACCGCTTTTTGATTTATATATTTTCTTTACATTTTCTAATAAGATCATGATGTTCACCCCTTTTTTGTTTAAAAAGCGCAAGCGGCTCGTTTAGAATGTAAAGTGGATGGAGCTTCTGACGTAGAGGCGTTTCTTGCCTCATAGGAAGAAGCGAAGCCATCGAACATTCTAGCCGCTGGAGCTGGATTTCATAAAACTTTGGATAGACTCCGCAATTTTTTATTTTTGATGCGGGTTCTACCGTTATCACTACTTTTATTATTTGAATGTCCTCCACATTCAAACAACAAAAAAACCTTTCCGCTTTAGAGAAGCAGAAAGGTTTATATGCGTATATAACAACATTATCCCTCTCTCTCATCTCTCAAAGCATTTGCTTTGCAGGAATTGGCACCATTTCAACATAAGTTGACGGTTGCCGGGCTTCACAGGGCACAGTCCCTCCACCTCTCTTGATAAGAGAAATCAGATTAAATTTTCGTCTGATTTGAAATTTATTAAATTGTCTATATTTTATGAATTGAATTGTATCAATATCCATACGCCATGTCAACAGAAATTTTCGTAAAAAAAGAAACTTCAGACTTTTAAGCACCCACTGACATCGGCTTACATATATGAAACATTGATTCAACTAATAGCATCGTTCGATACGTTCCCGAATACTGTACACGTCCATCGTTCATTAACATTTGCAATCTTACATTGCCGTTCACCAATTGTTTTACATCTTCTTCATCTACACAAACAATTTGCTCCGTTCCTCTTTCCTCATGTAGCAGCTCTATATAATCTCTTGAAATTTGTAACGAACAACTTTCATCTCCAAAGCGGAAATTAACAGTTTTTTCTCCTTGTCTTAAAAGCGGTTCTAAATGATATTGACCATTAGCATAATTTACAAATGATTGCAGCAAAGAATATAATTTCACCCTAAATCACATCCTTCATATCACTTTCTATTACACATACCATTCCCTCTCACTAAAGAGCAATCCTGTTACTTTCGCTCGACAAATACTGTAACCACCCTGCATCTCGACATATTTCTTGGGAAATATGTCGAGGCGGCAAAAACTTTGCCGCCTACTTTAATTCCGTATATAAATATTCAACCGAATGAAATGCATATATCTTCTTCATGAGTGTCCCATTTTCAAAAACAAGTAAACACGGTACACTTTCGATTCCATACTCTTTCGCTAAATGCGGAGCATAATTTAAATCTAACATTCCAATTTTCAACTCTTCAATTGTCATCTCAACGACTGTTAACATCTTTTTTGCTAATTGGCATGTTCCACACATTGGTGTATATACATATAGCACTGTTTTTTCTTCGTTTTCTATTAGGGCTGTAGCTTCGGTACCTGTCCAGTCAATCACTTCTATCATTCCTTACCGTAAATATTCTGTATAAACGTCAATGTCAGCTCCCCATAATACATTTGCTAAGTGTGAAGATGGCGCAGTTGCCACTTCTCGGTACGAGCGATCAATATAAATATGCTCTGCTTGCGGAAATTCCTTTCGAAATTGTTTCCTTAACTTTTCTCCAGCATCATCAGCATCCACTAGTACATACACTTCCTTATCAAAAAACTGATCAATGAGCTCATCCATTTTCGACAAACCAATTGTACCATTTGTACAAACAATTTCCACCGGTTCACGAATAATAGATTCAATCTTTCTTCTATCTGATTTACCTTCTACAATAATGACTTTTTCCACATAAATCATATGTCATCACCCGATCACCATATACTATACAACCTTTAACTTAGTATATAGTATATTCGTTATTTTCATGTTGTTTCCTGTTTATTTTTGCAAAAGAAAAGCGGAAGCGGCTCGTTCAGATTGTGAGGGGGATGGAGCTTCTGACGTAGAGGCGCTTTTTGCCTCGCAGGAAGAAGCGGA
>NZ_MAOG01000071.1:0-10451 GCF_001884205.1 Bacillus sp. NH11B
AACTCCTGAACTAGAGGCGCTTTTTGCCTCAAGTGAAGGAGTGAAATGACCGACTGTTCTAGCCGCTGGAGCTAGACAATAAAAAGCAGAACCCGCTCAATCAACATGAAACATCTGCGAAAAAGTTTTTCAAAAATCTTCTCCTATATGATAATTAATATATATGTGCTTTCAAATTCATTATGTAACACAACATAAAAAAGGACAGCACAAAGGCTGTCCTTCAGTCGACTATAATTAGTCTTGGTTTGTCATTTCTGCATATTTTTCTGCAGTTAATAACTTCTCAACTTGGCTTGCATCAGAAAGTTCAACTTTAACCATCCATGCACCCTCGTATGGAGATTCGTTAACAAGTTCTGGTTGGTCACTTAATTCTTCGTTTACTGCTACAACTTTACCACTTACAGGTGCGTATAACTCAGAAACTGTTTTAACAGATTCTACGCTTCCGAATGGCTCGCCAGCTTCAATTGTTGCACCTACTTCAGGAAGTTCAACGAATACGATATCGCCTAGCTCACCTTGTGCAAAGTGAGTAATACCGATAACAACCGCATTACCTTCTGTTTTTACCCATTCGTGTTCTTCAGAGTAACGTAAATTATTTGGAATGCTCATGACTGTACCTCCAGTGAATGTATTAATTATGTAAAAATACCTTATTGGTACTTTTTCCACACACTTTCAAACTGCTCTTCGTTAAAACCAAGTGTTACACTCGTTCCATTTGTTACAATTGGACGTTTAATTAACATGCCATCAGATGCTAAAAGCTCGTACATTTCGTCTTCGCTTGCATCCTTTAACTTATCTTTTAAACCAAGTTCGCGGTAACGCATTCCACTTGTATTAAAGAATTTTTTTAATGGCAATTCACTTTTCTCATGTAAATTACGTAAATCTTCTTTTGATGGTGGATTTTCAACAATATGAATCATCTCATATGCTACATCGTTTGCCTCAAACCATTTCTTTGCTTTTTGACATGTGCCACACTTTGGATATGAATAAAATGTTACTGTCATAAATTCACCTACTTTTTTACTAACCTTTACCTTTATCATATAGAAAACGTTTTATTATTTCAAACGATTATTCGCTAAACTTTTACTTATTTCGTTATAATTTTTAATAATCCTGCTAATTTTTCTTATTTTTCCGCCATTTATCAAGAAAAAATAAATATATAATTTTTAAAAAACTTTTTTCTCATCCCACGCCGAACATATATCTTAAACAAATGTTTGATTAAATTCCTATTTTTCTTTGTTCACCCTTGAGCTGCATCAATTTCTTCCTACCGAACATATATCCTAAACAAACGTTTGATTAAATCCCTATTTTTCTTTGTTCACCCTTGAGCTACATCAATTTCTTCCTATCGAACATACATCTTAAACAAACGTTTGATTAAATTCCTATTTTCCCTTGTTCACCCTTGAGCTGCATCAATTTCTTCCTACCGAACATACATCTTAAGCAAAAGTTTATTTAACCGTTTCAGCCTATAGTCACAAAACCTGGAAACACTTTAAATGACAAAGACTTACAGATAAAAGGAACTAACGATTTTGACCGTAGTAGTGAGCCCGTAAGAAAGTTATTAAACATATCATCAATAAAGCCAAAGTAACTGCTCCTGAGAATATGAAATTCAAATTACTGACTGAAATAAAAAAAGAAGTACCCCTGTCTCTAATCAAGGGTACTTCTTTTTTTATCATGAATCTAAAGGTAAACGTATCCTTTATTAAAGTAGAAATGTATACTTTTCTACTTTTTCGTAGTTTATTCAAAATCTTTGCGGAACCGCCACTAGCTCATTTACATAATTATTGTTAGCTGAAGTTAATTATATTTTTCTACGTACTAAATAAAAAGCTAAGGAACCCATAATAATAGGTGCAACTAAACTAGAAGAATATGCACTAGTAATAGTAAAAAGAGAGAGTATAAATATATAAATAAGAGCTAGTCCAATAAATACAGGAATTCCAAATCGAAACTCCCTACATTGTTTTATGTTCCTGTATAACATTTCTCCAATTAGGCAAGCTACAAGATCTAATATACTACCAAATATGATGAGAATTACAATGAATCCTAATATGTTAGGTAAATCATTCTCGTAAGAATAACTAGGATCAGAAATATACGGTATTAAAAACCATATGATAATAAAAGTAAACAGGCTTGCAGCATAACTAATTAAAAATTTCCCCAACGTAATCATCCTCATAATTTTCTAATATTATCTTCATTGTATGACATAATGTCCTATCATTAATAGCAAGACTGCCATCCACGAAATTGCTAATTGCATGAAATAAAAAAGACGCATTTAAATTGATGCGTCTTTTGGCGATGTTTCTTTTGTGAAATCATATAAAGCAATCGCGCCTAAAATAACCAATATACCTTCAGGAGCATCCAACAAAATAGTTCTCCAAGTTTCTGATATTACCCATTTAATACCTGCTGCTGATTCAAGATATACTTGAAAATAACTGATTGTAAAATCAATTACATATAAACATACAAGTAATGTTAAACCGAATCGAATTAATTTCTTATTTTTAAACATGTAACACCTCTCAAAATTCATTGGATATTTCTGAGTTCAGTTCTTTATATACAAAAATCTCTATATTTAATTTTAACACACGGAAAAATCCAAATAAATACAATATGCATATTTACATATTTCGTGAATATTTAGGAATTACTTTTAATAAAAAATCCCTACAAGTGTAGAATAAACTAGCTTTAGCAATCCCAACAATTAATCGCATAAATAACGGAATCATTTGAACCACCATATAGACAATCCCAGCTCTTGAAATAAGGAGAAATCCTTTTTCCTGGCTACCAATCATAATGAATAACCCGCCGCATAACGCTACATAGAACCGACAGTTAAGAAATTACTGCAAAGAAAAAGCCATGTATACACATGACTTTCATAGCATAATCACTTCTATATTCCATAGAAATTAAAGTGAATTATATTTCTTTACTTTTAAAGGAATAGATATTACATATAAATCTATAGCATAAATAATAATCAAAATCCCTTTTCCTTCATCAGCAAATTTTGCTTGCAGAAACTTTTCTGAAACTTTCCTTTTTCCCCATCTCTTTGGAAGATATTCGAATCCTAAGAACATAATATTCATCCTCTACCTTTTCAAACAGGCATTATAATTTTAAAAACTATCTTTCTTTTTCCCATGATATTCGAAATTCTCCACCATGATCTTCCGTTTTAATTTTAACCTTATATGTATCATCCTTAGGTACTTTAATGCTTTTTTTACCTTCGCCACTATTAAATTCTAGTATAGTATTATCATTTGAATCTACAACATAAGCAATTATAGTTCCTTGTTTAGTTTTATCAGTAAAAGAAAAGATCCAATTCTCCCCTTTTTTAACTTTCCTATCTTGAGTTGCAGATCCAGCAAATTTCCTATAGTCCCCAGATATACTACCAGATACGCTATCTGAAGAACCATGAACCTTACCACCAACAATCGTTCCTTCTCTTGTAAAACACCCACTAAGAACTACCAAACATAGAACAAATAATAATGTATTTTTAATAATTTTCAACATCATTCCACCTTATTCCTATGGTCCTAATTTAACATTAGAATTACACATTCATATAATTACTGTTTTCCCCAAAAAAATCAAGATAAAAATTATATTATTTAGAATTTTTGATGATTATATTCCGTGAGAGTTAGGAAATTCCTTCAAATAAAAAAGTAATCTATATATCTTTGGCAATTTCATAAATAATGGCATCATTTGAATCACTATATAACCGATTCCTACATTCGAAATAAAGGAGAATCCTCGTTCCTGGCTCTACCTACCATAATAAGGATAAAGCTACTTACATACTTGCCCACAAACCAATACCAATCGCAAGGGGAGATGTGGAACTAACATTATCCTCCCTTGATAAAACGAGCTAATACTGGATGCGCTTCATTAAATTTTATAATCAAATCTGCAATAGCTGATATAAAATTATAAATCGGTATCATTACAGCCGCGAATACATCTCGCATACGTTGTAAAGCTTGCGTGAGCCTCTCAATCACATTGTTATATACTTCTACATAAAAAAATAAGAAGCCTCGTTTACAGGCTCCTTCATCATCTATTTAAATAATCTGCAATTGTTTGGAATACGACGATATACATATTATGAATACTTGCTTCTACATTTCCACCATTTGATAAACCAATTCCCCATTGTTGCCCTTCACCACTTCCGATACTCGCAAAACCTTGCGTATACATCGCATTTACATCTTTTCGGGCACTGTTATACTCTATCCCTTTTGTAATAAAAATCGAATATGATTTATCTTGTAAACCGATAAAAAACACTGGTTTCTTTAGTGATAAAAATACATTTTTATATTGCTCTGTTGAGGCTTCTTGAAAGTGATCTTTCATTATTAGAAAACCATCCACTTCCTTAGATTTCTTTTCCAGTTCCTCTAACTTCATTTCCTCAAACTTTACATTCCTAAACGTATCTCTCGGCTTTTCACCAACAACTCCAATTACGAGTGCTCTTCCGTTATATTCTAATTTCTCTCCTTCTTTATCCTTTGCACACCCAGTACTCACTAGGCATAACAATATAAAAACTAAGAAATAAAATGAACGCTTCATTTAGCACCCTCTCCCTCTTTTAAGTCAAGTGACAAAAATGTAAGGTGAATTCAAGAAAATGTAAGTAAAATCGATAGCCCAATTCGTGTTTCTATATTATAATCAATTGAATTTACTTACATTACTAAAAAACATAGGAGATTGTCATGAAGAAATTTAAACTTTCATCTTTTCTTCCGTTAAGTTATATACTTCTACTCGTACTCGTAAGTCCCCTTTACGACGTATTAAATAAATCAGCTGTTCATGCAGTAAACGTTACAACTGTAGTAGATAGTTGGATTCCATTTATAAAAGCATTTATTATTCCTTATTTACTTTGGTTTCCATACTTATACGGCGCACTTATTTATTACTGCTTTGCTGATCGAAAGCAATATTACGTTACTTTAAGTAGTGTAATTCTTGGCAAACTTGCTTGTTTTTCTGTTTATTATTTTTGGCAAACAACAGTACCGCGTCCAACCGTCGTTGGAACAGACGTATTTTCCGAACTAGTCCGCTATATTTATAGTATCGATCAACCGGTAAACTGTTTCCCTAGCATTCACGTTCTTACTACATTTGTAATAATGCTCGCTGCCTTTAAACGTAGAGAACAACATGCTTTTGAATATTACATTCTTACTTTCTTCGGTACACTTATCATTTTATCAACGCTATTTACGAAGCAACACGCATTTGTAGATGCCGTTTCTGGAATGACGCTTGCAAGCATATTATACTTCGGTGTTCAGCTATTGTTAGCAAAAGAACCAATAAGAGTTCCAGTAAAACAAAATCATAAAATGTAACATAACAAAAAAGCAGACTGTGGCTTCTTCAGTCTGCTTTTCTCTATATCAAGGAGATTTTCAAATTAAGATTGCGGTACAGTCATATCACCTGAGTGAATACGACCTGCTTTTTTAAGAGCAATGTAAAGTATATAAGAAACAGCTACTGGGATGATGATATAAGTGATTATCATCGCTGGGAGAACTTCCCATCCTTGGCTGGAAATTAAATTAATTGGTGCGATAAGAGAACTTAATCCAAGACCTGCAATTTCTTTTCCTGCTTCTAGATGGAAAATCAATGCCGATACTGGGCCCACTATTGCACTGGCGACGACAGTTGGGACGAGAATCATTGGATTTTTAGTAATGTTCGGCAACTGTACTTTTGGAGTACAAAGTGCCTGAGCTAATATGCCACCTAAATTATTTTCTTTCGCTGAGATAACAGAGAATCCGATAAACTGAGCAACACATCCAGCAAGTGCTGCACCACCTGCAACACCATCTAAGCTAAGTGCTATCGCTAAAGCAGCTGATGAAGCTGGAGAGATAAGTAATAATCCCCAAACTACAGCAATCACGATAGAAGCGACGAACGGGCTACCAGCTGAACTATCTTTAATGAATGCTCCAACTGCATTTAAAACTGGGCTAATATTTTGAGCTAACCAAATACCGACTAAACCAGAACCGAGTATTGCTGCAAATGGAACGAGCATCATATCTAAAGCAGTCTTTCCGCTTAATCGTTTACCAATATAAACTGCTAAAGTCGCTGTTAATAATGCACCGATTGGTTCACCTGTTTTAATGATGAGACCAGCTTCAGTAATTGAAATGGAACCTGCTCCAATTGCCCCAGCCACCATCGCTGAGAAAATTACGAGTCCGTTTGCACCAAGCATAAAAGCAATTCCGGCTCCAATTGCTGGTGCCATAAGTGATTTTGCAACAACTCCGATTGTAATAAGTAGTGGGATATCAACAATTCTTCCTATATTTTCGATCAGTAAACCAATTCCAAGAGATACGAAAATACCCTGTGCGATTCCGGCAGAAGCTTTAAACACACGAGACATTATATATTCCTTCATTTGTTTCACCTTCTCCTATAATTTAGTAGCCAATTGTTTTCATATAATCGCGTAAAACATCGTTTGATTTCGCAAAGCGGCTTTCTTCATCTTCTAATAAATTCAGTTCTACCACTTCTCTTACACCGTCTCTAGTAATAATTGCTGGTACTCCTGTACAAATATCGTATTCGCCATATTCGCCATCTAAAATAGCTGAAACAGCGATAACACGGTGATCATCATTGAAAATTGAGCGGGCAATATAAGCTAGGGAATTTCCGATTCCGTAATAAGTAGTTCCTTTACGCTTATAAATTTCCCAGCCAGCTTTTGCAGTCTTTTCAACAATTTCATCTAAATCTATCTCGCCAAATCGTTCTTTTTGTTCCTCTAAAATTTGCAGAATTGGCTTTCCACCAACAGTTACGTGAGACCAAGCAACCATTTGAGAATCACCATGTTCCCCTAATGAATACCCATGAATACTACGAGGATCTACATGTAACATTTCAGATAAAATTGTTCTTAAGCGAGAAGAATCTAGTGATGTACCAGTACCAAGTACACGATTTCTTGGTAAACCAGATAATTTCCAAACTTGATATGTAATAATGTCAACTGGGTTCGATGCGATTAAGAAAATGCCATCAAATCCACTTTCCATTACGCCATTCACAACACTCTCCATAATCTTAGCGCTTGCTCCTAAAGTGTCTAAACGACTTTGTCCAGGCTTCGGCGCTGGCCCTGCTGTAATAATTACAATGTCCATATCTTTGCAGTCTTCATAGCTTCCTGCATATACTTTTGTTCTTGTATTTGTAAAGTTAATGCAATGCGATAAATCCATCGCTTCTCCAACTGCACGTTCATGATTTATATCAATTAACAATAGCTCTTCGCAAATCCCTTGGTTTACAATGGAATACGCGCAGCTTGATCCAACTAATCCAGTACCGATAATTGCAATTTTTCTTGTGTTTCTATTCATAGCAATCTCCCCTAATCGATCATGTAATCTATTTCTTTTGTTCTTTACACTCCTAATTATAGAGATTCCCACGATAGAAACCATGGATACTTTGTGAAATATTGAACAAACTTTTGTCCTTTTTGTGAATTGTCATATTCAATTTTCGTCATATTTGTTACAACTGGAAAAATATTTCTTATGTATTTATTGACATATACCAAACAAAAAAAACGAGCGAATCCATTCGCTCGTTTCATTCATCACACTATTCCGCACTTAATTGACTTTTTAATTGCTGTACAATCATTGGATTAGCAGGTGCTGCCGGTTTGTAATAACTCTTTTGCTTTGCGTATTCATACATATTACGTTGACGCATCTCATCTTGATTGCGAATTTGAATTAACGTTTGATGTAACTGTTCATTATCAGACTGAGAAATATAATTTGCATAACTTGTTAAACTTGAATTTAGCCCTGCTAAATAATCATTTACCATATCTTTTTCATTCATTTTTCGCTTCCTCCTATCCTAAGAAAGTCATTAATTGTTGTTTCGTATTTCGTGCATCTTGTGCATCCTTTTGTAGCATTTGTTTCAACTCTGGATCTGTACATGCCTGTGCATACTGTTCTAACTTGTTAATAATTGTTGCGTGTCCACCAATCAAATGACGTAAGTTTTCTACTTCAAGCTCTGTTAAATTTTGCATAGAATACTCCTACCTTTCTTTGTTCATTCAATATTTATTATTTGATTCTTTTTAAATCGTATTCATTAAAAAGCTTTCTTAAATTCCTTTCATAATAAAATCAACCACATCTATTTATACAGACAAAAAAATGTTATAATTACAGAAAAATACAAATTTTAAAAATATACCCTTAACTTTATAATTCACAAATACACCATATTAAGAAGGTGTGTGCCTATGCAAAGAAAGTTTAAAGTTATCTTCTTCATCGTTTATGCAATCCTATATGTAAAATTGCTAATTGATGTACTAGCTTTAAAACCACTATTAACCTCTATACCTTTACACATGTTATTTCTCATTTGTTTCCTATTTATAGCACTTAACAACTATAAAAATCGTAACACTACGTTTTTCTTAGGATTTATTAGTAAGCGTTAGTTTAATTAAAAACTCCCTTTTATAAACTCTACATAACAAAGGAGCAATGACTATGAAAATCCACGACTTTCTTACAAAAAGCCAAGAAGCTTATGATTCTGAGTCAAGCCAGGATCCTTTCGTATTTACGTTTTTCAATTTTGTCTTAGCAATATATACATTTCTAAAGCCTGCTAAATAATATTATTTAGCAAGAAAGAGCCTCTAAATCATTAGAGGCTCTTTCTCATTTTCAAGCCCTGTTCAATTTCGCATAGAATGCTCCTATCTTTCTTTGCTCATTCAAGATTTAGTATTCTGTTCTTTTGGGATTATATGCACTAAAAAACCTTAGAATCACTTCTAAGGTTTCCTCTTATTCAATCTCTCATTACATGTAATCCTTTAATAAACGTTTCTAGTAATAAATATAAACTTGTATCCAAATCTAGCGGCAAACCAAATCCACCCTGCTGTTCAATCGACGCAAACCCATGACAAATACTTCTGAATCCACGTGTCGCATGAAGTGCATTCTCTCCTTCTAAGCCGTATTGTTGTAAAACCTGAAGACAAAGCTTCACAATTCCGTCACCTGCTTTTCTTACTTCTTCATCTCGTAAAAAGGTTGCTTCATACAATCCAGGATGTTTGCGGACGAATGCTACATACGCTTCTCCTAAAGCATGAATTGCTTCATCCATACGTTTACCCTCGGCCGCTTCTTCCAATCTGTTATGCAACTGTTCTATTCCGTAAATACCAAGATTTTTCCGTACATCTTGTAACCCTTTCACATGATTATATAGTGAGGGCGAACGTATCCCTAACCTTTGCGCTAATGAAGCTATTGTTACTTCTTGTATTCCATTTGCATCCGCAATTTCTGCTGCTGTTTCTACAATTTTCGGTAATGTAAGTCCAATTCTAGGTGACATAAATTAACCCTCTTTTCTACTTTCTATATTCCGCCTAGCTTCCTTAATGGCAAGCTCTATGATAGCGCCTGGATCATTTATCATTTTCCCATGCCCTGCCGCAAGCAAGGATGGCTCATATTCTCTCAGCTTCTCTGCACTTTGTAATGATATTTCTTTGCTCCACGTTGCCATCGCAGGAAACGGAAACCAAAATTTCATTTGTCCTGAAACAGCCATACCTCCTCTTGTTTGGAAGGCATCCCCGACAATAAGAGCTTTATTTCGTACATCAAGAAACGACATGGAGCCTGGCGTATGTCCCGGTGTCATAATCGCAAGAAGCGATCCAACTCGGTCGCCATCTTCCAATAAAACATCAGGTACCGTTTTTACCTTTTTAGGTACACCGCCTTTTATCGGTATATTCGGTTCATCCTTTTGTAACGTCGTATCTCCTTCTAACAGTTTTGCGTCTCGCTTAGAAATATAGACTGGAACATTAGGAAGTACGTCCTTTAATGCGTCTAGTGCACCGATGTGATCATCATGCGCATGTGTTAATACAATATTCGTAATTGGTTTTCCTATTTTCTCAGCCGCCTGCAAGATTCCTTTTGCACTATATGGCAAAGCAGCATCAATTAAAGTTAAACCATCTTCTTCCTCCACAAAGTAACAATTCACAGGAAACACTCTTGGCAAAAATGACAATTGATATACCGTTTTTTCATGCATCATTCTCATATTCCCATCTCCCTTTTCACAAAAACTAATACTATTAGTTTTATTATACTAATGGCATTAGTTTTTGTCACTGAAAATTACATTTTTTCACAAAAAAAAAAAAAAAAAAAAAAAAAAAAAAAAAAAAAAAAAAAAAAAAAAAAAAA
>NZ_MAOG01000072.1:0-1996 GCF_001884205.1 Bacillus sp. NH11B
TACTGTTATTTAAAGGTATTAAACTGTATAACGCTCATCTTCTAAAATTTTCGCAGCGATTTCACGTTTCTTCGGAATTACGTTAAGTGGCGTGTGGCGTGTTAATTTGCGTAATGATGATAACATCATGCGCAGCATGTCGCCGTTTTCAACTGCGATAAGTGTTTCTTTCGCATCTGCTTCGATTTCGTTGAATGCTTCTTGGCAGAATACTTCAGTGTATAACACTTTTTGTTTATTCTTTTCAAGACCAGTTGTTTTAATTGCTTTTTCTGTACGAAGAACAGCTGATTCCATTGCGTATAGGTTACTTACGATGTCAGCGATATTCACAAGAATTTCTTGCTCTTTATCTAGTGCTTTACCGTATTTTTGAGCTGCTAATCCAGCTACCATTAAGCCGATTTTCTTCGCGTTAGTTACTAAATATTTTTGAAGTGCTAATGGCTCAGCGCCTACTTCTTCTGGCATCATCATCATTAACTCTTCTTGTAATTTTTGTGCTTTTTGAAGAAGTGGTAATTCACCTTTCATCGCTTTACGTAAGAACGTACCTGGTACGATTAGGCGGTTAATTTCGTTCGTTCCTTCGAAAATACGGTTAATACGAGAATCGCGGTACATTCTTTCAATCTCGTACTCTGCCATAAATCCGTAACCACCGTGAATTTGAACACCTTCATCTACTGTATAATCTAGTACTTCAGAACCGAATACTTTATTTAAAGAACACTCGATTGCATATTCAGCGATAGAAGCTGCTACTGCTTTACCGTCTTTTACTTCTTCTTCAGATAATGTGCTCATGCGGCTTTCGAATAAACCTACTGTACGATATACAGAGCTTTCAGCTGCATATGTTTTTGCTGCCATATTCGCAAGTTTCTCTTGAATTAATGGGAAGCGAGCGATTGGTTGTTTGAACTGTTGACGTTGGTTTGCATATTGTGCTGAAATTTCTACTGCACGTTTCGCAGACCCAACTGTACCAACACCTAATTTATAACGACCGATATTTAAAATGTTGAACGCGATAATATGACCTTTACCGATTTCACCAAGTAAGTTTTCTTTCGGTACTAACGCATCTTCTAAAATTAACGTACGAGTTGATGAACATTTAATACCCATTTTCTTTTCTTCTGGGCTTGTAGATACGCCAGCATACTCTTTCTCTACGATAAATGCTGAGAAATGCTCACCATCTATTTTTGCATATACGACAAATACGTCAGCAAATGCAGAGTTTGTAATCCATTGTTTTTCACCATTTAATACGTAATGTGTACCTTCTGCATTTAAACGTGCAGTTGTTTTTGCGCCTAATGCATCAGATCCTGAACCTGGCTCTGTTAATGCGTATGCAGCTAATTTCTCACCAGTTGCAAGTAGTGGTAAATATTTTTTCTTTTGCTCTTCGTTACCGAATAATACGATTGGTAACGATCCGATACCTACGTGAGCACCGTGAGTAATTGCAAAGCCACCAGCGCGAGAGAATTTCTCTGCGATTAACGCTGAGCTTACTTTATCAAGGCCAATTCCGCCGTACTCTTCTGGTACGTCAGCGCCTAGTAAACCAAGTTCACCAGCTTCTTTTAAAAGACGAACAGAACGATCAAACTCGTGTTGCTCTAAATATTCAAGCTCCGGAAGAACTTCATTTACGATAAAGTCCTCTGTCGTTTTTGCAATCATTTTATGCTCAGATGAAAAATCTTCTGGCGTAAACACTTGATCAATCGTAATCTCATCTACTAAAAAGCTACCGCCTTTAACCGCACTTCCTACTGTTTTTTCCATGAAAATTTCCTCCTTTATATTTTCATAAGCCGCTTCTTTCTTTTTGAAAGAAGCTGGCTCTCCCATTTATTTTTTATAAACCTTTGTTGCTTCCATTCTTTGCTTTAGCGTCGTCTCGTTCTGAACGAGCCGCTTCCACCTTTTATCTAATCCAGTTCCGGTGGCTAGAACATTCGGTCGTTTCATCCCTTCC
>NZ_MAOG01000073.1:0-8466 GCF_001884205.1 Bacillus sp. NH11B
AGGCAAAAAGCGCCTCTTCGTCAGGGCTTCCAACGCCCTCCTGTTCTGAACGAGCCACCTGCACTTTTTTTCAATCCAGTTCCAGCGGCTAGAATATTCGGTGGCTTCGCTTCTTCCTGCGAGGCAAAGAGCGCCTCTACGTCTGAAGCTCCATCCCCCTCACATTCTGAGCGAGCCGCTTCCACCTTTTTTATAGTAATTCAAACACTCCCGCTGCTCCCATTCCGCCGCCGATACACATTGTTACGATACCGAATTGCTCATTGCGGCGTTTCATTTCGTGAATAAGAGATAGTGTTAGTTTTGCTCCTGTACAGCCAAGTGGATGTCCAAGTGCGATTGCACCGCCGTTTACGTTTACTTTTTCCTCATCTAAACCAAGTTCACGAATAACTTGGATTGATTGAGAAGCGAACGCTTCATTTAGTTCGAATAGACCGATATCAGATAGCTCTAAGCCAGCTAATTTTAACGCTTTTGGAATTGCAGCGATTGGGCCGATTCCCATTACTTCTGGTGGTACGCCAGCTACTGCAAATGAACGGAATTTCGCAAGTGGCTTCATGCCATCGCTCACTGCTTTTTCACGATCCATTAATAGTACAGATGCTGCACCATCACTCATTTGTGAAGAGTTACCAGCTGTTACAGAACCGCGAACGTTAAATGCTGGACGTAATCTACCTAAAATGTCTAGCGTCGTTTCTGCTCTTACACCTTCGTCTTGTGCGAAAATGATTGTTTCTTCTTGCAGTTTGTTATTTGATCCAACAGTACGTAACGTTACATCTACAGATACTGTTTCATCAGCAAAGTTCCCTGCAGCTAATGCTTTCGCAGCACGTTGATGACTTCTTACTGCAAATGCATCTTGCTCTTCACGAGAAATTCCATATTTCACAGCAACTTGCTCTGCTGTATGTCCCATACCCATATAATATTCTGGAGCCGCTTCTACAAGGCGACTATTTGGACGAACAACGTGTCCCATCATTGGAACTAAACTCATTGATTCCGCTCCGCCTGATAACACAGCTTCAGAGTGACCAAGCATAATGCGCTCTGCTCCATAAGCGATACTTTGTAAACCTGAAGAACAGTAACGGTTAATTGTAATAGCTGGAACATCGTAAGAAAGTCCTGCTAATCCGCCGATATTACGAGCCATGTTTAAGCCTTGCTCTGCTTCTGGCATCGCACAACCGAAAATTAAATCGTCGATTGGTCCTTCATAATTCGCACGCTTTAACGTTTCCTTTACTACTAACGCCCCTAGATCGTCAGGACGAACTGTTTTTAATGAACCCCTCTTTGCTTTTCCAATTGGTGTTCTTGCTCCCGCAACAATGACAGCTTCTCTCATGAACGATATCTCCCCTCGTTATTAGTTACGTAATGGCTTTCCTTTTACAAGCATGTGCTGCATTCTTGCTTGTGATTTCATCTCACTTACTAAGCTAATAAATGCTTCACGTTCTACATCTAATAAATACTGCTCATCAACTTCTGTTCCGTACGGCACTTTTCCGCCCGCAATGACATATGCAAGTTTCTTCGCAATATGAAGATCATGTTCAGAAATGTAACCTGATAAATGCATTGCTTCTGCACCAAGTACAAGCGTTGCATAGCCTGTTTCACCAACAACAGGTATCTTTTTACGAATCGGCGCTTTATAACCCGCTTCATATAAAGAAAGTGCTTTTTGTTTCGCATCATATAGTAAGTGATCACCATTCACACTAATACCGTCTTTATCGCCTAAGAAGTTGTTCGATACAGCTTCTTGTGCTGATGTAGAAACTTTCGCCATCGCTACAGATTCGAATACTTTATTCGCAACTTTTTGCAGATCAAACTCTACACCGTTTGGCATTTTATTTAAGTGTTTAATGTATAGCTCTTTATTACCGCCTCCGCCAGGGATTAAGCCAACACCAACTTCTACTAAGCCCATATACGTTTCGCTAGAAGCTTGAATGCTAGCTGCTGGTAAGCAAACTTCTGTACCTCCGCCAAGCGTCATACCATATGGTGCTGCTACAACTGGCTTAGAAGAGTACTTAATTTTCGTCATTGCATCTTGGAAGTTTTTCACGACCCACTCAATTTCAAAGTAGTTGTCGTCTTGTGCTTCCATTAAGATCATTGCAAGGTTCGCACCAACGCAGAAGTTCTTCGATTGGTTTCCGATAACAAGACCTTTATAATTCTTCTCTACTTCATCAACAGCGTAGTTAATCATTTGCGTAATATCCATACCAATTGCATTGCTCTTTGAATGGAATTCTAAGCAAAGGATGCCGTCACCTAAATCAATTAAGCTCGCTCCGCTATTTTTCTTTAATACACCATTTTTCGCTTTTAATTGTTTAAGAGAAATTGCCTTTTTATTACGTTCGATTAGCTTATATTCGCCATTATCGTAATAGTAGCTATCTCCGTTATCATGTTTATAGAAAGTAGTGAAACCTTTCTCTAACATTTCTTTCACCCAAGTCGGAACAACTGCACCGTTTTCTTCCATCTTTTGAACAGACTTTTCAACGCCGATTGCATCCCAAATTTCAAATGGCCCTTGCTCCCATCCGAAGCCCCATTTCATCGCTTGGTCAATCGCAACGATATCGTCCGCAATTTCTTTATGAAGTTTTGCAGAGTATAAAAGAGTTGGTGTAATGATGTTCCATAACAACTCCCCTGCACGGTCTTTCGCGTATACAAGCGCTTTCAATTTATTCGCTAATCCTTTTTCTTGCTTACTTAACTCTACGGATGCAGCTTTTAATTTTTTGCGCGCTTCGTATTCCATCGTTTCAGGATTTAATTCTAAAATTTCTTTTCCTTGTTTTAAGAAGAAGCCTTGACCTGTTTTGCTTCCAAGCCATTTTTTATCAAGCATGTCATGCATGAAAGCTGGTACTTTAAATACATCACGCTCTTCTTCTTGTACATTTTCATATACGTTATTTGCAACATGTACAAATGTATCTAAACCGACAACATCTAATGTGCGGAACGTTGCGCTCTTCGGACGACCAATTAATGGACCCGTTACAGAATCAACTTCTCCAATGCTATATCCACGCTTAATCATTTCTTGAAGCGTTACAAGCAAGCCGTACGTACCAATGCGGTTTCCAATAAAGTTTGGTGTATCTTTTGCGATAACAACGCCTTTTCCAAGAACGTCTTCGCCAAATAATTTCATGAAGCTTAATACTTGTGGATCAGTTTCTTTCGTCGGTATTACCTCTAGAAGTTTTAAATATCGTGGTGGGTTAAAAAAGTGTGTGCCTAAGAAGTGTTTCTGGAAGTCGTCTGAACGACCCTCTGCCATTTTTTCAACGGAAATGCCTGATGTATTTGAGCTCACAATTGAGCCTGGTTTACGAACAGCATCTACTTTTTCAAATAGTTTCTTCTTTATATCTAAGTTTTCAACTACTACTTCAATAATCCAATCTACATCAGCTAGAAGCTCAAGATCATCTTCTAAGTTACCTGCTTCAATCAGTGCTAAATTTCCTTTCACTGTCAGAGGAGCTGGTTTTTGCTTTAATAGTTTTTGCACAGCCGTATTACTAAAACGATTTCTCACACTTTTATGTTCTAATGTAAGTCCCTTCGCTTCTTCTTCTTTCGTAAGCGCAGGTGGTACAATATCAAGCAATAATGTCGGAATACCAATATTAGCTAAGTGTGCCGCAATTCCTGAACCCATTACGCCTGAACCTAGAACAGCAGCCTTTTTAATTTGGAACATCCATTTCTCCCCCTATTCTTGAATGAATGCTCATTCAATTTTTCGACATAAGTCGCAATCAATGAGTGAGCCTCTACTAATAAATATATGATACAGTTTGAATTTTCGCAATATATTTATTGATAAAATTTTCTGAAACAAATATATTTCTTTCATTTGGCTATGCTATACATGTGTATTTTCTTCATTAAAATGCACTTTTCCTTTTTATAATCTGACGAAACTGGAGGAATATATATGGCAAAACTTAAGAAGAACCCTTCAAAAGCTGGAATTAGCGCAGCAAGCGTAACTGGAAATGCAGGTCCGCATAATCAAGGTGTTGAAAAAGGGCGTCAAGGTAATAACCAACAATATAAGAAGCATAATATGGGCGAAAAATAACGCTATATTTTTGGGCAGAGAACGTGGCATAATGATTAATGGCTGCTTTTTCTGCCCAATTTATTTGGAACAAAAGAGGGAATTATAATGAAACGAACAATAGTTATGATTGTAATGATTGCTACACTGTTTACAGGGATGATTTTCTTCTCTTATGCTCACAGACAACAAGCCGAAAGAGCGGATCAACCTAGTATTACTGGGCAATATGGAATTACAATCGATGCAAACACAGGTGAAATTTTGTATGGAAAACGCGAGGATGAGCGCTCTTATCCGGCTAGTATAGCCAAAATGATGACAACTCTTCTCTTACTTGAGAATGTAAAAGAAGATGAAGAAATTACAGTTACAGAAAACGCAATAAAAACAGAAAGTCAAAGTAAGAAGATTAAGCTTCGTGCTGGTGAAAAATTAAAACGTGATGAGGCATTAAAACTTATGCTTATCATTAGTGCAGACCCGATCGCTGAGTCAATTGCAGAACATATCGCAGGATCAAAAAATGAGTTTGTGAAAATGATGAATGCTAGAGCGAAGGAACTTGGGACGAAGCATGCAACTTTCAAAAACGCAAGCGGTGCTGATGCACTTGGAAATAAAGTATCACCTTATGACATTGCTATTATTACGAAAGAAGCCTTGAAGTATCCGATTGTTTTAGAATATATGAATTCAATACATACAACACTACATACTTCAGAGCGCTCTCCAAAAATCGCAAACTATGGACGAGAAGAACTATATGACGATCCATATGCAATTGGAAGTAAAAGCGGCTTATCTGCACTCGGAAAATACACAGTCGTAACAGTTGATAAAAAAGACGGTAAACGCGTCATTAATGTTGTATTATCTTCTACTCGCACGCAACTATATCCTGATACGAAGAAAATGGCACATTACGCATTTCAGCAATTAAAATAACCAAGGAGTATTTTCTCCTTGGTTATTTTTTAACCATACCTTTTAATACGAACGCAACGTTTGCTGGACGCTCTGCTAGACGACGCATAAAATAGCCATACCAGTCGTTTCCATAAGGCACGTAAACACGCATTTTGTATCCTTCTTTTACTAGCTCAAGTTGACGTTCATTACGAATACCATATAACATTTGGAATTCAAATTGGTCTCTTGGAATGTTGTGTTCTTCGGCAAGTTTTTTCGTATATTCAATAATTGCTTCGTCATGTGAAGCAATTGCAGTATAATTTCCATTTAATAAGTGCATTTTAATAATTTTTTTATAATTGTCATCTACATCTTTCTTGTCCGGGAACGCCACTTCTTCAGGTTCTTTATAAGCCCCTTTTACAAGACGTAAATTAGGATTATAAGCATTTAAATCTTCAATATCTTTTTCTGTACGATATAAATAAGCTTGAATAACTGTACCAATATTATCGTATTCAGATTTTAATTGTTTAAAGATATCGATTGTTTTTCCGCAACGCGTATAGTCTTCCATATCAATTGTAACAAACACACCGTTTTCTTTTGCAGCTTCTAAAATACGGCGCATATTATTCATTACAATTTCATCAGAGATATCTAATCCCATAGAAGTCATTTTTAAAGAAAGTTGCGAATCAAGACCTTCTCTTCCAATTGCACGAATCGCTTCAATCGATTGGGTAGCCATTTCATTTGCTTCTGCTTCATTATCAACGAATTCACCTAAATAATCGATTGTTACACAAAGACCTTGCTTATTTAATTGTTGAATTGCAGCTGTCGCTAATTCAATCGTCTCCCCTGCGACGAAGCGACCTGCACCAAAGCGCAAACCGTACTTTTTAGCCAGTTTTGTTAGCGCTTTATTTTTAGATAAGAAAAGAAACGAATTTCGCATTAATTGTTCCATGTAATTCACCCCTATGACTGTACTTTATCTGTTTTTTACCCCTCTTCGGAATTATATCATTGTTTAAAATTATTTGATACAAATAATTATTTAGATAATTTATAAAATACTATAAAAACATTTAAAACCCCATATTCTCGCTTACAAATATGCCGTAAATATTTTTCGACATTTATAAAAAACGGGTTTACTAGGCAAAAAATAAGCATGTCGAAAATATTCGACATGCTTATAAAACCCTTTATATTCCATGTAAATTATATAAGGATATTAATATAGAAAACTTGAGGTAACATTATCTCAAGCTTTTTTACTTCTCATTTCGCTTCTCATCATTCAGCTTTTTAATATTCGTAATTAACTGCACCATCTCTTCTTTCGCATCAGGATAAGTCTCATTCCAGTGCTTCACTAAAGCCGGCATCGTCTTCGCTATGTAAGAATACAGTGCCCACTTCTGTACCTGCTCTTTTCTCTCTTCATTGCTCTCTCCAAGTAATAGTTCCGTGTATTTCTCTAACAACCCGTCAAATTGTTCGTTAAACTTTTCACTCATCTTATCTACCTCCTATATGAAAAAAGCAGCGAAGATCGCTGCTTTTCCTTATAATTTTGATCGAACAGAGTTTAATTTTTTCTCCATTGTGCTTACTTTATCACGACGATCATCGATACGAATTGTTGTTGCAACACGCTGTGCACCTTTCGTATATGGAACTTCATGCATTTGTTGAATTACTTCTAGAATGACAGGAAGATCTCCTTCAATAATTGTATTCATTGGTGTTAATTGATACTTCACGCGATCTGCATTTTTCTCTAGCACCTTTTGTACTTCTGCTACATATTCACTAACACTTGGATTACCTGTTCCTACTGGAATAATCGATACGTCAACAATTGCCATAGTAGTCTTCCTCCTATAAATTAATTCTTATATATCCATTGTCTATTTTACCAAAATCTTTATCATTTTAATAATTTGTTATTCGTCTACTTTAAACTGCTCAACCAATCTTTCTAAGTCCTGCATATTCTCTGTCAAACTTTCCATCGTATGAGCCACTTTTTCTAAATGATTAACTTGTGACTCAGTAGCAGCATTAACCTCTTCAGAAACAGCTGTACCTAATATTACAAACATCATAGAAATCAGCACCGAAAATACTACTGCAATTTTCAAACGTAAACTTCTCAACACTTGTGCAAAAACAAATAGTTCATTATCCTTAACATATAATCTCATTCGTTCGGAGGGAACTATGCTACAAAAATTCGGTTTCTCACAATATGAAAGCCAGGCCTATGAAGTTGTCGTATCAAGCAACGAACCATTAGATGCAACAACTATTGTTAAACATTCAGGTGTTCCAAAAGCAAAAATATACGAAGTGTTAGCACGCCTAATTGATAAAGGGATGGTAATGGATTCTGTTTCAGAAAAGAAAAAGTTGTATACAGCATTACCACTCAAGCTAGCAATTGAAAAATTAACGACAGAATTCCAATCTAATATTAAAGAACTTGAAAATAATATTTCTAAAAAGTCATTTACAGATGACCGCGTTTGGAGTTTAAAAATGCAGTCTTCTATTAAAGTACAAAGTAGGCAACTTGTAGAAGATGCAAAAGAATCTATACGCATCTCTGCATGGAATGATACCCTTTTAGAATATCTTCCTTTACTAGAACAAAAAGCAAAACAAGGCGTCCTAATCGAGTCCCTCATAGTTGGAGAAGTAGAAACAGACTTAGAAAACATGCATTTTCTAATCCCAACTGAAGAGCCTAACGCATTAGAGCGGTACTTACTACTCATCGTTGACGATCGTGAAATTTTATTTGCTGGTGTAGAGCAAGAATCATGGCAAGCGATGAAAACAATGTCACAACCTTTCGTGAAGTTCTTTACAGAATTTTTCTATCATGACGTTGCACTTGCAAAGATTACCCAGAAACACCATGATCTCTTTATGGAGGATGAGGAAATTAAGAGTTTGTTGATGAAGTTGAGATACTAAAAAAAACGCCTTTATTACAAGGCGTTTTTTTCTACATTTCTTTTCTATTTTTCACCCTTAACACATATGCACCAGCAATAATAAAACTAATTCCTAAAACGAATAAAGCCGTAAATTCATTGCCGACGCCGCCAGTAGCTGGTAAACGCACTTCATTATGAGTATTAGGTTGTTGCATCGGCTTCACATCAGCGGAAGGTTTTACTTCTCCATTTGGTGTTGGCTTATTTGGCTTAGAAGGAAGCGATGCCTTTTCTTCTTTCTTATTTTTCACAATATGTTTAATAATTTCTCCATCCTCTTTTATTTCAAATGCGAATGTCTCTTCATTTATTACATATCCATTTGGCGCTATTGTTTCTTTATACGTGTACTTTCCGTATGGTAGTTTGAATTTCGCTACACCTTTTTCATCCGTTTTCCCTTTT
>NZ_MAOG01000074.1:0-249 GCF_001884205.1 Bacillus sp. NH11B
GCAGTTTTATCATTCTTAGGTGGAGTACTTCCATTAGTAACAGAACTTTTAAAAGCAGTAATGTAAGTTCATTATTCCACAATTATTTATAAAATTATCATACCTTAATACGAAAAAAGAGGAGGAAATCATATGGCAATCGCAATGGCAGTTTTAAAATTTGTAGGTGGAATCATCCCATTTGTACAAGAACTTTTAAAAGCAGTAATGTAAGTTCATAATTCCGCAATTATTTATAAAAATTATCAT
>NZ_MAOG01000075.1:0-1238 GCF_001884205.1 Bacillus sp. NH11B
CTACTTAGGCAGAATGGATGGTTCTCTTCCGTATGACATTTACTCTCGCAAAGATGGTTGGATTGATATTGGTCAAAACACTTGGGTAGAAGAGAAACAATCTGATATTCGATAATAGCATAGCCGACCTTTGTGGGTCGGCCTTTTTTTAAGGAGTGTAACAAATGAATCAAATTAATATATTAACAAAATCGTTTATAGCTACATTAGGTGGCTTTTGTGGATATTTCTGGGGAGGTTGGGATGCGGTTTTGCAAATATTAGTAATAATGGTAGCGATTGATTATATCACAGGCATGATTGCAGCAGGATATAACGGAGAATTGAAAAGTAAAGTTGGTTTCAAAGGCATTGCCAAAAAGGTAGTGCTTTTTTTATTAGTTGGGGTGGCTGCGCAGTTGGACAACGTAATCGGTAGCAATAGCGCTATTCGTGAAGCAACCATCTTTTTCTTTATGGGTAATGAGCTTTTATCAATCTTAGAAAATGCAGGACGTATAGGAATCATGTTACCTTCTGCATTAACAAATGCTGTTGAAATTTTGGGCGGCAAACAAAAACAAGAAGAGAAAAAAGGAGATGTTCAATAATGGGACACATTGTAGATATTTCAAAATGGAATGGTGATATTGAGTGGTCAGTTGCGGCCCCGCAACTTGATTTAGTGATTGCACGTGTACAGGATGGCTCAAACTATGTAGATCCAATGTATAAATCATACGTGGCTTCTATGAAGTCCCATAGCGTACCATTTGGAAACTATGCTTTCTGTCGTTTCGTATCTGTAGAAGATGCTAAAAAAGAAGCACAGGACTTTTGGGCGCGTGGAGACAAAGACGCATTATTTTGGGTTGCAGATGTAGAACAGGAAACGATGGGTAACATGGTAGCAGGTTCACAAGCTTTCATTGATGAGTTATATCGTTTAGGTGCTAAAAAAGTAGGTTTCTACGTAGGTCATCATATGTATGAACAATTCGGTATGTCTAAAGTGAAAGCAGACTTTACGTGGATTCCTCGTTATGGTGGAAATAAACCAGCATATCCATGCGATATCTGGCAATACACTGAAACGGGACAGGTACCTGGAATTGGTAAGTGTGACTTAAATCTATTAGTAGGAGATAAACCACTTTCTTGGTTTATTGGACAAAAACCGAATGTTTCGCAACCAGAGGGTATTGGGTTCGCCAAATCAAAGTATCCAGAAGGGTTTGGTGTTAACTATCATGATAAAC
>NZ_MAOG01000076.1:0-8417 GCF_001884205.1 Bacillus sp. NH11B
AAAAAAAGTGACACAGGTGTCAAAAAAAAGTGACACCTAAAAAAAGGTAAATAACAATAAAAAAAAGAACGCAAGATTTTTTTTGCGTTCTTTTAAAATAAATAAATGGGTAGTTTATGTTTTTTCTTTCCTTGATCTTCAACTTTAAAATTTCTTAATGAATCCCTAAAAATATGTTGAGTTGCTTTATCTATTCCATCTTTAGGAGAGCAACACATAACATTTGGATTTACAAACCATGTACGGCTAGTACAAACCCGTCCATCTTCAGTTGTAACACCTGATTGTGCAACTGCTAATACTCCCTTTTTTAATAAACCATTCATAACACTAGAAATACTTTGACGAGTCATTTTAAACTTTTCAGCTAAATATGTAGGCGATGCTGGATTATTTGTCTCACGTTCTACAAGAACATTGGTTTTAAACTCTACAGATGAAGTTAATTTGAATAAAAAAGCTTCTTCCTTACTACTTAAATAACCTATTTCAATCAGATAATCTATATTATCCATTATAATTTGCACAAATCTCACCCGATCTGTAGGTTTTTTCTTTTTACCTATGAAATATTCTTCCCCACCAGACATTTTACTTAACATCTGTAAAAGCATAACTCTTTCTTCTTCTGAATATCCACCAGTTTGCAATTGATCATAAATACTATCAATCTTACTATCTCTTATTTTCGCTTTTTTTTCGGCTTGTCCAAAATCTACAACTTTTGTCATAAAATAATTCTCTCCCTTAGTGGAAGGAATCAACTTTTATATGTTAGAATGTATATAGAATATATATTGGTTGATTCCAACCTTATTAAGAAAAACCGCCTGCCGTCCAAAGCATGGGCGGTTTTTCTCGTTTATACGTCTTTCTTTATAATAACATGAAACACCTTGTTAAAGCTTTCCATCTCTTGCAAAAACACAACATTCAACCCTCTTTTTCTTCTTCAAACTCATGCAATTCAATGCTTTCACCATTATCACTCTTATCTTTCCCTATCAAAATCTCGATGTCTGCTTATTTCTCTCTTATATTCACGTTCAAATTGATTATCTATTCCCTTGCTATCCAATTCATTTTTAATAATTTCTCTAAACGCCTTAAATTGCTCTTTCAAAACTTTTTTCGTTTGCACATACAAAACTCTTATATTCGTCTGTAAACCCTTTATATGAGCTTTTAATGAGCTGATTTCTCTATTTAATACACCAACTTCTTTTTGTAACTGACTTTTTTCTTGTTTCAATGTTCGATTTTCTTCCATCCATCCCTCTGCATGTACTTTTAAACTCTCATTCTCTTTCACAAAATCTGTCTTTTTCAAACGCTCATAATCCTTTTTGATAGTAACTGCTGCATTCACTTGCTTTGTTAATTTTTGATATTGTTCTGGTGATAACACATAATTTCTTGTTTGTTTCTTCGTGATCTCAGCTTTTCCAAACAATTTATCCTGTACTTCTACTACTACTTCTTTACGTAAAAATGGAATTTTAACAGGTTCATTTGGTACTTCATCCGTAGCACTATCTAATTCTTTTTGCATTTGTTTTACTCTATTTTCTAACTCTACATGACACTCGCCAATTAACTGTAGCTTTTCACTTTCACTCTCTACTTGTTGTTTTACTATCTCTAATTCTTTGTACTTATCAACGACATCACTTTCTAAACTCTTTTTCGTTACTTCTAATTCGTTTGTTTTCTCTTCAACATTTTTTAAATGATGGTCAATCGTTTGTAAATGCGTTTCTTTTTCTTGTACTTGATTCTCAACAATTGATCTTGTTTCTGCATATTCCTTGTATTGACGGACTTTCATGTATTTATGTGAACCTACATTGGCACGTTCAAAATTCGGAATGTGTTCTTTCGCTAATTGCTCAATATAAGCCGTTTCTAATTGTCTCCAATTCGCAATTAACTCCGTCCCTTTTCCTTGCACGCCTTGTTGTTGCAAGGCTCTATCCATTCCGACACGCCTCGTTAATCCTCGACTACTTTCGAAATGCGGTACATAGTTAATATGTAAATGCGGATTGGCTTCATCATCATGTAAAACCATGTTATAGACTGCTAGATTTGGATTCCGCCCTTGAAACGCCTCCGCATACTGTTTTAACGCTTCTTTTTTAGCTTCCCTATACTTTGGGTCATCTTTACCCTCTCCAACCGCTACAACCAATTCTCGTTGCTCATGTGTCTTTTCATTTTTATGTATTTTGTCATAGTAGTCCTGAATCTTACGGTCATTTCGTTTTTGCTTCTCATTATACTTGTCCACCGCTTCTTGAAAGACATCCTTGTATACACTTCGGATATCCTTTTGAACAAAGTAGATATTCTCGTCTAACCTGGATGGATCGATGCCAGGATTCCCATGAATGTTTTCTCTGTTATTATGGCTTAATGAACTTTGGTGAGATTGATTAAATGAGATAGAGAACAACATAAAGTGCCACCACTTCCCCTAGATTAATTGATACAATAAGTCTAGCAAGGCGACGAAATTGTGTCAATTGACGTAACCCTATACTTATTTTGACACTTCGTATCAAAATAGATAGGGGTCTGCGACGCATTTCGGCTTTGCCGAGCCATGCCCAGGCATGGCAAAAACCGTCTCGTAAACGTGACATAGTCGTCCTCCAATGGACGCTATTTATTCCACGTTTTCTTGACCACGAGCCTCTAAACCCTCAAACTCCCGAAGGCAATCCCACAGGGCAAAAACCGCCCTATGGGACCACCTCCCGTAGTTTGCATGAGGGTTCCCCTCATGGTAAAGAAACTTTCGCGGCATAACCGCTCAGTGGTTTCCCCTTAATGCTCCTTGCATGGATCAGCAAAAAAACGCTGAACCATTCCAGTCCGCTTACCATTTACTAATATTTCAATTTGTTTGTTTTTCATTGATTTAAAACTAAACACTTTGTTTAGTTTTTAGACATATTATATAAATGTTTATTTATTTTTAACTGAGGTGAATTATTATGATAAATCCTTACCATATTGGAAACAGACAAGCAGGCCCAGTCTTTTCACTCCATGCAGCTCAAGTAACAATCCATGCAATGCAACATGCTATGCAACATATGCCATACTATTATCATCCAGCTATACCTTATCATGGAACAATACAATATTATCCAGATATAGAATATCCATCTCAAAGTATATATCCTACTACTTTTACAACAATTCCATTTTATTAACATCCTCTTGTTTTTAGTATGTTCGGCTTGGCGACATATCCATACCTGCCGAATTTCTCTATGCAATGGAGAAAAGCCTCTTTGATTATAAAATAAGAAAGCCCAAATCCATTATTAAGATTTGAACCTTTTTCAAAAATAAGGGGAGTATAATAAAACGTAATATAATTTATGCTTGTCTTTTTTTATGTGTATCTAGTAAAAGCACATTTTCTATAAATATATTTTTCTAAGTTCATTCCTCTATCAACTCTTATAGCAGTTATTTGTTTAAAAAAAGGGGCTAAATAGCCCCTTTGATTTTAGAAGAAAGGAATTAAAATAAAAAAGTAGGATAAGCCCAGTTATACCAAGGGATTTGACGTTTTTCCTTATGTTCATATTTAATCTCAATTGTAAGTTCCAATGTAAACTAATAGATATTAGTTTACATTCAATAACCCGTAAATATTGAATTCAAAACGCTATAAATAAAGAGGATATTGAATCATAAATCAATATCTTCTTTACTTTCAAAAGGACCTGCTCAATTAATACGTAAAAACATAAAGTAAAGTGAATCCGTTAAAATACATGAGTGACTCCGTGTTTAATCCTCTTATTTAAAGGAGGAACTATTATGGGCTTTGGTGGTAGTTGTGGTGGCGGCTTTGCTGGAGGATTTGCTTTATTAGTTGTATTATTTATTTTATTAATCATCGTTGGAGCTTCTTGCTTCTGCTAAAAAAACTATCAGAAAAGACACTCTTATAAGAGTGTCTTTTCTTTATGGGCAAAAACACCCAATATATATTCTCTACACAACCAAAATTACCATAACACCACTTATTCATAGCAAACCAACAGGAACTAGAGTACTATATCTTTTTTTGATGTACATTTTAGTTAATTTAAAAAATAAACAATACAATTATTAAAATAAATACACTACCAAATCTATATTTTTATAAAAATAAAAAAAGAGTGCTGTGAAGAAACACACTCATTGAAAGAAATTTACCAATCCCGACGATCATCATGATCATGATTACGTCTGCGACGACATTCATCACAATCACAGTCGCGGTCACGTCTACAACGACGATCATCAAAATCTCTATCTCTGCGTCTGCAAAACATTAAATCATCCCAAAATCTATTACAATCTCTGCAATGTCTGAGATTACAATTACATCCCATAAATATGATTACCTCCTCTTAACAATAGAATTCCTCATATTCTATGATTAAAAGTTAAAAACAGCTTGTTTACTAGTCTATGTTTTGCATTTTAAAATAATAAGATATTTTGCCCATAGCCAATATTACCGACAAATTTCACATTTCAAAGGTATTTCGTTTTATCATGTATAATGTAACTTTAGGAACGTCAATTGGAACATTAAGAGGAGCGTGAGGAACGATGTCTGATGGAACGCGGAATGGTATACAATCCGAGCCACTCCCGGCTTTCCTAACCAAGGAAGTAGCAGAAATGTTAAGTATTAGCGAAAGCTATTTACGTAAATGGTGTTTAGAGTTAGAAAAACATGAATACATCTTTATAAAAGTTCGTGATCCTAAAAGTAATCGCGAGTATCGAACCTTTACTTCAAAAGATATAAAAGCTTTGAAACAATTTCAAACACTTATGAAAGATGCCGGGTATAACAAGTCCGATGCTGCCAAAACCGTAGCAATAACCATAAATAATGAAAATTGGAACACGAGTGGAACGTCCCATGATCCAATGGATTCCCAATCCTTGCTTATTACAAGAGATAAAGAAATATTGGAACGCGAAAACAACACTAATTTGTTACGTGAATTGTTGCGTGAGGAACGCGAAGAAATAACAAAAGAACTTCAATCCATGAAAGAAGAACTACGACGAACTCAAGAAGAATTTCAAACATTGAAAGATGGTATACAAATATATCAAAAACACCATGAACAATTGTTGCAAGAAAGAGATGAGCAACTATTACATAACATACGATCTATTCAAGAGACTAAACAACTAGTTGCTCCTACTATAGAAAATAAACAACATTGGTGGAAATTCTGGAAATAAAAAAAGCCTTGCTTATATGCAAGGCTTTTTTTATACAGAATTCTATACAGATTTTTGTACTAATACAGAACATCGATAAGCCTAAAAAACCCCTTTATCTCTACCATGTATAAAATCATGCATAGCACGATAAAAAGAAAAAACGCACAACCCCAATTGCATCAAAGGTTTGTGCGTTTTCCTTGCTACCGATAATGAGACGTTATGTTAACCTTACATGAATATGGTATGCATTAAAAAATGTCTTAACGTGGATTTTATGTCATTTGGTTGACGTGTTCCCATAATTTGATTAAACATTATTTCCGTTCTTGTTCCATTACTACATAAACCCCACTTATGTTAAAATAAAGAAAAATCAGAAAACAGTTCTTGTTCTATTAACAGATAGGATTGTAGAAAAGAGGGAAATTGTTTTGCTAATTAGAGAAATAGAAATTGAAGATGCTAAGAACTTCATAAATCTAATAAAGGAAGTTGAGAATAATTCCGATTTTATGCTTATGGAGGCTAAAGAAAGAAAAACCACCATAGAACAACAACAAAAGCAACTAGAACAAATAAAACAGCAAAACAATTCAACAATATTTGTTGCTGAAGAAAAGGAAAAACTAGTTGGATATTTAATTGCTATGGGTGGAACTGTTAAGAGAATAAAACATTCTGCTTATCTTGTTATAGGTATCCTACAAGAACATAGAGGAAAAGGGATAGGAACAAAATTATTTGAAAACGTAACAATATGGGCTCCAAAACATAACATATCACGATTAGAACTTACCACTGTAACAGAAAATGAATCTGGAGTCGCTCTATACAAGAAAAGTGGATTTGATATTGAAGGAACGAAAAGAAGCTCTCTATTTATTAACGGTAAAACTTTTAGTGAGTATTATATGGCGAAATTATTATAAACTTCATATTCTGTTCTTGAAAAATCATAAATGCTAACATTCCTGACATAGAACAAGAAGGATATAATCTAAATTAACTTCTGATAACGATAATTATGTAAATAAGCTGTCTATATGGGCAGCTTATTGTTGTTTTTTTTCAAAATGCTGGCGATACCCCTAATATAACTGAGTTTATTAATGTTTTTGGGATGTGACAAAAACTTCATATCTAATAGATCCTAATAATTACAAAAAATATAAAAAACTATCCTACATCAGCAATTGCTTGGATAAAATCAAGTCTAACATTAATTTTATTTGGAAAACCTATAATATTATTAGTTAAATTACTTTTCACTTCTACATTTGGTCCAATAATTGTAACTAAATTATAACTTATATTCATTATAAAACCTTTAATATGAATTCCTTCTAAAAATAGTACAGTACGCAAATTAAGTAATTGATAACTACTCAAAAGTTCTCTAATCTCACTTGTTAATTCAATAAAACTATCATTAGAGCTATCATTAGAACTATCATTAGAGCTATCATTAGAACTATCATTAGAGCTATCATTAGAACCATCATTAGAGCTATCATTAGAACCATCATTAGAGCTATCATTAGAACTATCATTAGAGCTATTATTAGAACTATCATTAGAGCTATCATTAGAACTATTATTAGAACTATTATTAGAGCTATCATTAGAACTATCATTAGAACTATTATTAGAGCTATTATTAAAACTATTATTAGAGCTATTATTAAAACTATTATTAGAGCTATTATTAAAATTATCATTAAAACTATTATCCATTAAATAATGGGAAAATGATTCCTTTAATTCTAAAGAATCATTAGAAGACATTTTCGATTTTAATAAAACATCAAAAGATTTATCTGATTCAGCTGAAGTACAAACCATTCTTCTTGATTTACACGGAATAAAAAAAGGAATAGGAGTTATCTCAATTAATCTAAATTTACGTTCCTTATTTTTAAAATCAGAACAAAACTCACACAACTGTACCCCTCCCTATAAAAATATGTACTATATAGTAAACATATTATAAAAAAATGTACTGGGTATTTATAATACCCAGTACATTTTTAAAGTTTATTATGCTCCTTGATCATCACTAACTGATAAAATATCACTAATTTTAACACTAATTTGATTTGGATTTTCAAGAGCTCCACCATTATCATTGCTTTCCACTTCAACGCCTTCTCCATTACCACGACGAAGAGTAACAAAAGTTTCTCCAATTCGTGTAATAAGACCCTCTACATGGAACGATGGTAAAAATAATACAACTCTTGCTCCTACCAATTGAAATGCTTGTAACAAAGTACGAATTTCAGTTTCTTGCTTAATTTCAGGCATATTCTAATACATTCCCTTCCTACTAAATTTTAATAAATAACAATGAAATTAAATTCTATTAAATTAATTCATCATTACTTATAAAAATAGAATATGTTCAAAATTAATAAATGAAATAGACAGGTTGGCAAAAATGATATGTTATAGCTATCTCTTTCACCCTATATATAAGAATAAAATAGGCAAAATAAAGAAACATATAAAAAAATGTTAATAGAATACCTAAAATAAATATATAGTTTATCGCAAACTCTAAATTCAGATATCCGTATATCTTGAAATAGATACTTAAAATCCACCTGAAAAATCACTTAAAAATATGTATTAAAATGTTAAAGTATGAACCGTACTTTTTTTCTTTTAATCTTGTCTCTTTGCTTTTTGGCTAGAGTGCTGGCTCGTCGTGTGGGGACGAAACCCCACGTATTACGTATCTAATTTAGAAATAAGAAATATTCTAGAACGACAAATCAAAGCGGTTCGGCTCGTATACTTGCTAGTCCAAGTCGATAACCATTTCTTTGCTTTTTGTCTGTCGGCTTGGCGAGAAAAACAAACGAGCCGAAAAAAGTTTTGCAATGACAAAATTAAAAAGAAAAGGCGGTAGCCTTTAGGTGAGGATAAACGAACCGACTTTTTGATTTTGAGGGTGGAGATTTTTGAGTGGTTTTCTCAAAAATACGACCCGTTCCTTGCGGAACTTTTAGCTATATATATAAGAGTGAGAAGAGCAAAGTGAAGAAAGTCAGTAGTAACAAGGGTTTATAAGATATAGGGTGTCAAAAAAAAGTGACACAGGTGTCAAAAAAAAGTGACACCTAAAAAAAGGTAAATAACAATAAAAAAAAGAACGC
>NZ_MAOG01000077.1:0-290 GCF_001884205.1 Bacillus sp. NH11B
GCATTAACTTCGTTAGAGAACTCACCATTGATTGCGTGAGATGCATTTTTCCAGTTAACTATATCGATATCTTTAACGTATTTTTTCCCAGTTTCAACTGCTTTTACTGAATTGTGCATTATACTTTTTTCAGCCATTAATGCAAGTATTGGAATATTGATATTTTTTAAGTCTTCTTTACTAAATAGATCAGGTGCTGGCGTTTTAAGTTTATAGTTACGCATACCCGACTCGATTAACTTAGCGATAGGCTCATCATCATTTGTTTCTGCTCCTCCAGAAACATAACT
>NZ_MAOG01000078.1:0-13734 GCF_001884205.1 Bacillus sp. NH11B
AAGATAATAAAAAACTATATGGAAAGACCGCATTTTGTATAAAAATATACCTTAAGTTGATGGATGTGGGGTCTCGCCACATCGCTATCAAGCTAAGATTCTTAAACACCCCCATAACGAAAAAATTACTTCTCTAATGCTAGTGATTTATAAGGATTTAGCTCGTTATTTCATTTTATGTAACTACGAATTTCTTACCTTGATGGCAATAGGAGATTTTAGTGAGAAAAAATATAAAAAGATTTCATCCGGTATGATGAAATCTTTTTATATTTTTCTTCTAATTTATTTATTAAAATTAGAATTTTTATTACTATAGAAACCTAATATGATAACAAATGGAGCTAATAGAACACTTAACCAGTGATTTAATTTATACGGTAAATTCATATCAAAAATAATGGTAGCAATCATAACAATTAGAGTTAATATAGCTAAAAGATAAGTAATTATTTTCATTAGTAATCATCCTTGTATATTAAAGTGATTATATAAAATCATTAGTATTTACATTAATATGTTTTTTTATTGAAATTGATTAGTCCCCCTGCGAACAATACAATAAAACTAATCAATACAATTAATATACTTTTTGTAGAAATAAATAATAGCCCTGTTTCACTACCTGAAGGTAACATAGCTAAAAGGGGTTGACTCCATGGATAAATTGGACCAAATCGTTCAGACTGACTAATTATCATACCAGGTATCGTTAGACCAACACATACTACCATTGGAGCAGCAAAGCTGGACCATATTGCGGAAAGCCACATTTGAAGTGCTATTAAAGGTAATGTTGTAAATATTCCACCTATTAAAGATTTGAATATATATGTTGTAGGAAAAGGGCCTGTTATCCCGCAAATAGAACCTACTATAATTATTTCTAAAAGGAATAAAAGTTGAGTAATAATTA
Organism: Bacillus sp. NH11B; assembly: GCF_001884205.1. Classification (NCBI taxonomy): domain Bacteria; kingdom Bacillati; phylum Bacillota; class Bacilli; order Caryophanales; family Bacillaceae; genus Bacillus; species Bacillus sp. NH11B. The sequence goes on from NZ_MAOG01000078.1 coordinate 917, forward strand.
TAAAAAATAGCACAAAAATAGCTTTAGTACAGTAAAGTTGATAACGTTTTATAGGCTGAACTAGTAATTGCTTCCACCCACCATGTAAATGATCGTGACGACAGATAAAAGCAGTAAAAATTCCAGTTAATAATGGGAGAAAGATCATAGCGTGTATTATTGAAGCATATGAATAAATAATTTCCCAATTATTTAAAGATGCTAATGTATCACTCACTTTTAGGTAAGTTAACATCCCTGTTAAAAGGGGACTAATAAATAATAGTAGCCAGATTTTTGTCTTTTTAATCTTATGGAATTCAGCCAAAAATAATCTTAAATTTAGCATTATTTATCCACATCCCTTCTTACAAAATCAAATGTTGCTATCAAAATTAGTAAAACCCCAACTGTAGCCCCTAACAGTGTAGTTGTATTTGATTTACTTGCAAGTAAGGGGAATTTCCATATAATCCAATCTGGCAAGGATTCTGAGAATAGTGCTAATACTGTACCTAAAACCCCCACTATTAATGTGATTCCTTGATTTTTATAAACAATGGATAACCATAATTGTAATGCTAAAACTGGTAAGGCAGAAAAGTAAGGGAAAAAACTAATTTTTATTACTTTTGACCATGGAATAGAATATCCAAAATCTAATCCTATACCTAAAAAAATACTCCCTATAAAGAGGATGGAGCAAGATATAAATAATAAAATAAAACTTAATATAAATTTAGCTATAAATATTTTTCTTTTTTCTATTGGTAGTATTAAAAGGTGTTTCCAAGAAGTAGAGCTGTGTTCTAAATGGGCTATTATAGAAGTAATAATTGTAATCCCTAGTAGTATTGCTGGAAGGGAAAGAGACTGAACATTTGAAAGTAGCCCTCCCCACAAATCATTTTTATATTTTTCTATCAAGTAATCGTATCTTAAACTGAAATTTATTGCTTGAAGTACAATAACACCTATTGGGGCTATCACTATTAAAAACCAAACCCACTTACGCTTTAATTTAAGAAATTCAGATGCTAAGAGGGATTTGTACATCGTTTTGTTCCTCCTTTACGATGTTTAGGAAAATATCTTCAAGTGAATTTTTTTCTTCTTCAATACGGAATACAGATATATCATTTGCTACTAAAGCTTTCACAATCTTAGCTATAGCTGTATTATCAGTATTAGATATAACAATTTTATCCTCCTCCATCACTGACGGTATACCACTAGCAAGAATGATTTTCCATGCTTCCTTAGGTTTATTAACTAAAATCTTAATTGAATTATGTGAATGTTGTCGTAAAACTTCAATTTTATCCTGGAAAATGAGCCGTCCCTTTGAAATAATCCCAACATATGTAGCCATCTGGTCTATTTCACTTAATAAATGACTTGATACTAGTATAGTAATGCCTCTGTCCTTAGCAAGGCTCTTTATTAATTCACGCATTTCATGTATCCCTTGGGGATCAAGTCCATTTGTCGGTTCATCTAAAATTAATAATCTAGGATCACCAAGTAATGCAATGGCAAGGCCAAGACGTTGTTTCATGCCTAAAGAGTATTCTTTAACTTTTTGGTGTGCTGCATTCTGCAGTCCGACAGTTTTTAAAACAGCATGTAGTTTTTCTTTTGGTATATTTCTTAAAAGTCTATAAACTTCTAAATTTTCAATTGCGTTGAGATGTGCATAATAAGAAGGATTTTCCACTAGTGCTCCAACATCAGATAAAATAGATAAACGATTTTCATTTAAATCTTTACCGAAAATTGTAATATTGCCTTCAGTCGCTTTAATTAAGCCTAATAACATTCTAATGCTAGTTGTCTTTCCAGCACCATTGGGTCCTAAAAATCCATAAATTTCACCTTCAGGAATTTTTAGATTCACACCACTAACCACACTACTTTTTTATATTTTTTAGTTAGATTATTTGTTTCAACAATATATTTCATATAAACACCACCTTATATTTATTATATTTCACGAAGGTTAAATTAAATTTCTAAAGAGTTTAAAAATTGTTTAATTTATATATCTTTAAATATATAGAAATTATTATGTAGTCAACCGAAATTAAATTCCAATTAGAAGTTGAAAAAATGAGGCATATTGTTTACCTAAATCATTAATTGCTCGAAAAATATCAATATTGAATTGGGAAAAAGACATTTTCAAATCCATCCTTCTTTCTTTCTTCTTTCTCACTATAATAAAAAAAGAAAAAGGAAAACATCGAACTTTCTTACAAACATTCGTGTATTCTTACAGTTTTGTCATTTTGTAAATGTATTCATCGCCTTGCCTTTCACTATTTTCTTTGGAAAACATAGTGAATTACGAGAAAGAGCGCTACAAGATCAACTTCCAAGAAGTAGTGCACTAAACCTCTAGCCAGCACTCACACCAAAAAACAAGGAAGGAAGTCTTAAATACTTGCTAGAATTTTAAATGAAAAGACATTGCAAAATCACTTGAAATGACGCCGCAAACAGGCCATTTAATGGTGGGGAAATTTAATTGAGGAGGGAAACTATGAGAATACCTTTTGTACCTAAAAATGTTGAGATTAGTCAGGATCGCTATGATTTTATCAAAGAATACCGAGGCGGAGGATTTATGTTAATTGCAGGTGCTGTTTTTTGGTTATTAGCATTTATATTAACTTATGCATTACCTAAAGTAGCGGTAGTAGAGTTTTATATATGGGGTGGATTGCTTATTCCTATAATTGGAGTAGCTTTATTTAAAGTGATGAAAATGTCTGCAAAACCTAATCAGTATTCATCATTGGTTACATTTTCCTCCGGTGTCGTAGTTGTTTGTATTCCAGTATTGTTTCTCGTTAAAGAACTGAATGTGGATATGTTACTTCCTGTAATATGTATTATAAATGCCGCTCATTTTCTTATTCTTTGCTGGGTTCATTTAGATTATTTATATTTCATACTTGTTATATTGGGAGTTTCACTTGGGTGCCTTTTTATTTATACTCTACCAAGTTCCCAAGTACATTACCTTGCATTAATTTGGGGGTTAATTTCTTTAATAACTGGAGGTATTACTCATTATTCTACTCAACAACCTTTAAAGGGATATGACTATTCCATCAAAGGATAAATTCAGCAACCGGTTTTATTAATTAATAACTGTCGAGAAATGGAAATTTTCTTTTTCTATAGTTAGTTATTGTGAGAAGTCAGCCCTTTTTTTCATTTTAGGAGGTATTTTGTTCTATTAGGTTGATAGGGATATGGTGCTACCCCTGTTAGTAGTAATTTTAATATCACTATGGATAAATTACTTTTAAAACTTTACTTCCGAGAACGAGAATTATGTAAATGAGCTGTCCATATGGACATTTTTTGCTTAGACCAAATGTTTTCCCTTACAACATTTTTATTCGCCACATTTATTGTATTAAAATCCAGTGTTGGGTTTCTTTGCCCATCCCCTCGAAATGGGGGAATAGCAAGCGGATTATTAAAAAATCCTTATAAACAAAGGATTTTAACGTCTTTTAAAAATGATTATGTCAAAACATATACATTTCAATTGAAATATTTCAAATAATTATAATTTTTATTTTTGAAATGAAAAATTCTAGATTTATAGCTAATTCCCCCATCTCGGGGATTTGAGCAAAAACACCTGAGTACAATGAAAAGAATAAAACCAAAAGCTAAAGGCTTATCGTTTTATTCTTTTCATTTAATTTCTTGCCCCTTATCTTTCATCTCCATACTGATACCACACCTTTTTTTATTTTACTCTCCTACTTCTTTTTCCTTTTTAATAAACCTTATAATTAAGTCTTCACCTTTGTATCTAGGGTCTAACTTAATCACACCTTTATATTCAATTACCTTCACCTTATCCATGACAATTATACTGTCATACAACTCTTGCCCTACCCATAACTTTTTAACTTTATCATCAACAATCAATTCTAAAGTAGGGCGTTCAAAGATAAGATACTCGTTCTCAACATGTCTCCCAAGAACAGGTGCTTCTATTGGCTTACCTTTCGCAACTAGTTCACCGGTTTGATACCCCTCTATTACTGACAAGACTATACAAAACAATACAAAACAACCAAAGTATATCCAATTTTTCTTTCTTCTCTTTTTCTTATATGCTTCCAGTTCTACAATATACGCTTCCAATTCATACTCTGTGTACCCCTTAACGTCTGTAGTCAAATAATAGGTTTTTCCAAACTTTTTACTTGTAAATGCTACATAGTCGTTTAAATACTCTGGGTCTTTCTCATAGTTTATAAATTTCTTTTCCCCCATACTGCTACCCCTATCTGAAATTACCAAGATTACGTCTATTAAAAATCACTATAAATAATAATAAAAGCATCCCTATTCCAAACACAATAACATTGCTTTGAGCAATTTCTTGATCTCTCCAAGAGGTACAGCCGAGATATGTGTAAAAATAGGTTATAAGCTTACTTTTATTTCCGCTTGTAGTAACAATGCGTATAAATATATGTTTAATGTGTAATTTTTATGTAACAACGAAAAAAGCACCCGTTTGGATACTCTCAATGTGAAAGAGTGTGTGTATTGAATAAAATAGCGGTTAGATTGTCCTATTCCCCAATATATACTTGTCCTTCTTAAAATGTGAAAAAACGCTCTAAATAGATTCTTAATCATTTATCTACTAGTACTTCATAGGTGTACCCCAATTATTACTTTTATCAAGTTGAATCTTTCCGTCTTCATCTAACCTTTTGAGAAGATACTTAACACAATACATTTGATCTTCCATTACCATCCAATAACATATTTCATCAAACGATACTTCGTATAATGGTAATCTCAACATCTTAAGTACTTCCAACACATGAGAAGCGTGCTTTTCATAAAAGTTATTTAGTAAGTCTATAGCTTTTTCTGTAAACTTTATCTCGTCTACATCCTCTAAATAGCCTTGTTCAATAAGTTTATCTTTAATGCCTGGTGCTTTGTTTATTTCTGATGGATTTCCTATGTAATCAGTAGTGTTTATTAGATAATGTAGCAATTCTTTTTCTTCTAACACAATTCATCTCCCCTTTATCTCATTATAACAAAAGAAACCGCTACAAACGTAACAGCTCTTTTAAGAGGATGTGATTAGATTTCACAAAACAAACGAACACAACGAACGAAAATAGAATGTGATTAGATTTCACAAAACAAACGAACACAACGAACGAAAATAGAAATAGTTAACAAATGTCTGTTTTTATAGTTTATAGGTGGACATAACTATACCTTCATTTTATATATATAAATTATTGTTAATTGTATGTATATTTATTTCTATAAGAAAATGAATTTCATATTATAACTAAATATAATTCTTGAATATATGTAAATAGAGTTTTCTTATCTTTTTTTACTTATATGATGAAGAAATCAGTTTTGGGGAAATTAAACAAACGTTTGTTAAAAATGTTTTAGTTAGAAATCAATGTGTTAGATATGATGATGACAATTATCCACTTTGTTAAATTTTGCTTTTGTTATATAAATTTTATATAACAAACAAAAAATTAATTAATACAGGGACTAGGAATATAAAAATGAATAGAATGAAGTTATTGGCTTAAATGAAAGTTCGATAAAAAGATGCTGAAAAGATTCATTTCAACATAAAAAGAAACCCTTGTATTTTGAACAATGATTGTTCAAAATACAAGGGTTTTATAACTTACCTCTCAAAAATTATATGAAAAAGATTGATCATTTTGGTAGGCAAATAACTTATAAACTTACAAATTCACTTTCTATATTATCTTGTTCGTAACGAATGGTAGTAAGTCGCTATTAATGTCGTTAACATTGGAATGGCAATGACAAGTGAAACTAAGAAAACTATTTCAAATATTGTACTTAATAATCCAGAACTAATCGAATAAACTATATAACTTATAATAAGTAGAACTGTACTGATCACAACTGTTGACATAACTGATTTTCTAACATTTTTTATCTTTTCCCGTTTTGTTTCTTTATCTGTATAAATTGGCTTTGTACCAGGTTTCGCTTTAAATAGGTGCATATTAAAACTTGAACAAATATACTCCCAACCGGATAATTGAAACATTTCAATATATTCTTCTAATTCATTCTCCCCTAATTCTCTTATATCAAGACTAAAAATAACATCTTCAGCGACGCCTTTTTCTAATTCATATCCCATTCTTTTAAAGCGTTTCACAATCCATCCTTTTGCAGCATACTTTTTTAATTTTTCTAAATCCTTTTCTTCAGAAAAAGCAATTCCATTTGACGTTATGTATTTTGTTTCTCCCATCTTAGTTCTCCCCTTTTAATCCATTTTCAGCAAAATCAAGCATCGTTTTTCGTCTCGAAATATCTTGCTCCAACACTTCTCTTCCTTTAGCTGTCAAAACATAAACTTTTCTACGTGAATCTGAATCATCAAATAGCTCAATGTAGGATTCAGTTATTAACTTTTTAATAATTGTGTATAGTGATGCAGGCCCAATTACTACTTGCCCATTCGTTAATTCTTCAATCAAACTCATCACTGCATATCCATGTCTTGGTTTTGTAAATCCCGCCATAATATAAAATACAGAATCGGTTAATTGTTCTAATGACTTCATTTTCTCCCCACTTTCTATATCACTAAATGATATATCTAAAAATAATATATCATTTAGTGATATATTATTCAATAAAAAAATGGAATAAATATTCAATTTCATTCCATCTTCAAATAAAATTCGTATGAAACTATATCTCAAATCCTCAATTACACTAGAAAACATGTCACAGATAAATAAAAAACATCTAAATTAAATTAGATGCGAAAGGTATCAAGTATATTATCTTTCTCTTCTTTATTAATCCCAATGTATCTTAATGTGATTTGTGGTGTACTATGATTCAATATTTCTTGTAACATAGCAATATCTTTTGTTTGCTTGTAAAACCAATATCCAAATGTTTTACGCATGGTATGGGTACCTAAAGATTCGACTCCGGCAAAATCCCCGGCTTTTTGTAACTGTCGATAGGCTTGAATTTTACTTATAGGTTTATCACCTTTTCGAGAAGGAAATAACCAGGTACTTTTTAGATCCTCAGCGTATGGAAGTACTTCCTCAAAAATGGATGTAGACTTTTTGATACGATTTTTGTGGACTTTATTACATTGGAATAAAAAATGATTTGGCTACGCAAAATACTCTTTATTGAATTTTAATTACATAGGAGTATGAGAATGGATACAGCATTTAAAAAAGTATTTAAAGTACTCGCTTTAACAATCGGCTTCATTGTTTTGGCAATGGTGACAATTTATAGTCTGTTTTTTATGCACTAGTTTTTTATGGGAACTATCAATCACATGTGAACACAACTGAGGGAGGTATTTTCCTAGCACAGAAACAAGGGGTGTGCCTCAATCATATGTAGAGCTATCAAAAGGGAATGGATAGGTCAGGGCATTCACCACCACATCGCTACACATACAACAGTAGGACAGTAAGGTGCGGTGCTGGGTGCGAGGATAGGTAACAGTACTAGTACTAATAACAGTACCAGTAACAGTACCAGTACTGACAGTAGCGAGGCACGAGGACAGCGACAGGGCATGGCACACACCACGAGGCGAGGACAACAGCAAGGAAGGAAGGAACGAATGAAGAACAATGAAGGAAGAATGAAACAACAAACAAACATGAATGACAACAGTAAGATCAGTGGGATAAATGGGAGGAACGAACCATGTAGAGGATTGGCGATACCTACTATATTTTTATATTCGGATATAAAGCGGTATCCTATGGGGGCAGGCATGGTACATAGCGTCGTCTGGTCTCCGCTACAAATACGCAATAAATTTCAAATGTTTTTGGGGATAACAAGTCACCGAGATTCGCAATTCTGACTCAATAACTTTTTCTTTATGGGGTCTCCGCCACATCGCTATCAAGCTAAAAAAATAGGTCACCCCCAAAACGAAAAAACATGTTAAATTCCCATAGATAACTATCTTATATTAATTACATAACCTAGTGTGTGATATAATAATATAAAGATATTATATTTAAAGGAGGGATTCAAATTGGTTAAAAACTTACCTTTACTAATAGTGATTTTAATACTTGGTGTAAGTTCTTCTACATTAAGTACGAATGGATACTTTTCTCCAGTTATAGAATGGTCTTTAATGATTATAAGTATTATTTTAAACATTACTGCAGTGATAGGTTTATCACTACACGTTCTTGTATATCAACCTATGAAAAGATTTGAAACAAATTTAAAAGAGACCTTCAAATAAAATAATTATATTTGAGGTAACATCACATCACTATCGAGCTAAAAAAATGTATCCATAAAAAGAAAAAATACGCTATTCTTTCTGTAGAATCATAGGAAAGGATAACGTCTTTTTTGCTTTATGTGTAGTGTAAAACCTTAGATAGCGATGTGGTGCTACCCATATATAGTCTTTATCTAAATTCATTCTTATAATGAAGCAGAAACTTTTTGTTTTCTTTTTAAACGTAAGAAGCCAGAAGCTGTTAGAACTCCTAAAATAACTAAACATGTACCTACTATTTGAGGTAATGAAATAGTAGAACCAGTTATGATAGAAAGAATCATCGTGACTACTGGAACTAAGTTGAAAAACAAAGACGTGTTACTTGCACCAATAGTATCCATACCTTTATTCCACCAAAGGTAGCCTAATACACTCGTAAATAGAGCCATGAATAAAATAGCACCCCAAGCTGAGAACGTAACGTAAGATAAAGGTTGAGGACTTGGTAAAAAGACCGTTAGTATCGTAAGGCAAAGAGACCCAATTACCATCGTATAAGTGGTTGTCTCCATTGACGAACTACCATTTAAATATTTTCTTCCTAATACACCGTATAAAGCCCAACATATATTCCCTGCTAAGATAAGTAAATCACCTTTAGAAATAGATAAAGTTCGAATAATTTCTAATGAACCTTGAGTAAGTACCAATATAACGCCTACTAAAGCAAAGGCTATGCCAAGCATTTGCTGTTTTGTAATCGGATTTTTTAAAATAAAATATGCAAAAAGTGCAGTTACTAAAGGATTAGTTCCCATAATCAATGCCCCATTTAAAGGCGAAGTATACTTCATCCCTAAAAAGAAAAAAGTGTTGAATCCAAAGATGCCTATAATACCAAGTAGGATATACATTTTCCAATGAGTCTTAATGATGCTTATCTTTATTTGTTTTTGAAAGCTCAAGATAAGTACCATAACCAATGCAGCTATACCAAATCGCCATGCTGCAGCACTCGCAGCTGAGAAATAGTGAACAGAGTACTTAGCCAGGTTGAAAGTAGCCCCTGTAAATACAGCAAAACCTATTAACATAAGATATATCTTACTTTTCACCTTTTAAGCCTCCCATCATCGTTTCATATGTCTCTAATTTTACCTTCGCCATATTCATAACCGTTTCAATCTCTTGTTTCTGCTCTTCTAAAAGGAGTAGATGTTTCTTTAAAATATCTACTCGGATTTGAATCTTTTTTAACTGGATGTCATTAGAATCAATATTTTCTAGAAGACATCCATCCTTTAAAAATTCTTGGATATCTTCTAAAGACATCCCTGTTTGCTTTAACATTTTCATGAATTTAAGTAATCTAATTTCACCTTCTGTATATCTTCTTTTCCCACCTTTCCTTAATGGAGAAGACAATAGACCAATCTTTTCATAATAGCGCAAAGTATGAGCCGTGAATCCTGTTTTTATAGCTGCTTCTGATATACTATACATTTTCATTTCCTCCTTTCTTTACATGCTACTACTTCGACTTAACTCTAAGTCAAGGATTAAATAACAACTAAAGGAAGAAATAATAAAAAGGTACGGAATTTTCCCGAACCTTTTCGTTTAATTTACATAAGTCCCAATATCAGTAGTCAACAATGCGTAAAATTTTTGTTATGGGGGTAATTAAAAATATTAGCTTGACGGGCATGGGGTATCGCCAGCATTTTGGAAAACCCCCACCCTACGCAAAAAATACAATAAGCTGCCCATATGGACAGCTCATTTACATAATTATCGTTATTGGAAGTTACTTTTTGTTTTATTTTTTCTCACTAATTTTAAGTCGTTTTGCATTTCCAAAAAATGCGCTCCCAATTACGAATATAACAGAAGAGATATACAGTGTTATCCCTGAATATTCATTATCAAATATTGTAGTATTAAGCAAAGTAACAAACATCATCAATATAAGTGATATGTACAACCCATTAATATTTTTCATTTATGTTCCTCCCTTACTTTTTTCTTTTCTCTTTCATCTCTTTTTTTCGGCAACTCCTATGTAATAAATAGTGGTTTCTAAAGGTATTATTTAGAATCACTTTTCCCTATTTTACCATTTAAAAGAAGGGATATGTTGTTTGATTTTTGTTGTATATTGTACACATATTCGGTTAACATAACATCCTATTATCGGAATTCAATGTATTTAAAAGACTATTAAAAGTCCTCCAGATTGTTTAACTGGAGGACTTTCGTGTTCACATAATTCTCGTTATCAGAAGTTGATCTACATCAGTTTATTCGTCTTATAAAATAGAAAACTAAGGAGGACAAAGTAATAGGAAGACTAAATTTAATAAAATCCATTATAGAATAAGATACATATCCTCCAGATAATCCAATGTACATTAAATATGTATAGAAAACACCTAATAATATAAACAGGGGAATCCCAATACTTAATTTATAACTTCTTTTTATTTTTCTATAAGAAAATTCCCCTAGTAAACAGCCTATAAGTACAGGTATACTCCCATACATAATGTAAAGAAGAGCCATCGACCAGGGGGAACCAAATGATGCTTTCATACCTTCAGAGTTATTTATAAATTCCAAATTAGATGTAAATATAGAAAAAAATACGAGACATACTAAATAACTAACTATAAATTTTTTCATTTCTATCCCCCATATAATTCACAAAGATATCTTCATTATATGACAGTTACACTTACCTAATATAGATAAAATGTAATATGTATATTGTATTCATGCTTGTATAACATAACGTCCTATTATTAACGGAAATTTTGTGTGTTTTATAGCACCGAAGTTTATTTTTATCGTTTTTAGGGTAACTTGTTTTCTTAAGTTGATGGACATGTGGTGCTACCCCACATGCCCATCAACTTAAGAATTTTATAACACCCCAAACAAGAAAATGTACATTTCCTCTTGGAGATGTACATTTTTTCGTTTTGGGGTATTCGCTTTTCTTAGCTTGATGGCGATGTGGTGCTACACCTATTCTAAGCGACTTATCTAATCTCAAAAACGAGGGTATTTGAGATAAATGAAATTCACCCTAAAATATGCTGAAAATAGCTTTGAATATGTCTCAAAACTCATCTCTAAATTAAAGTCTCAAAGAATCGAATTGACAAGCAATCATAGGGAGTATACCCGAAAAAACTAAAACGGATCATAACATGGAAAATAAACTCAGTCCATGTCATGACCCATTTTTATATGTATAGGCTAACTTTTCAAGCTATCATTATGTTATTACATTTTATGTCCCCATTGGTCAAAGTGATAATCTTTACCGTCGATTTTAAACCAACCGTCTGAATAAAGTGAACCATCTTCTCTAGCACAATACCAAAGGTATCCGTATGCAAGAGGCCAAGGTCTATATCCACCACCAACTTGGAACCATCCTGTTTTAGCTGCTCCATTCTCATCAAAGTAATAATATTTATTATCGATAGTTTGCCAGCCCGTTTGTGCTACGCCGTTATTGTCAAAATGGTATAGCTTACCATCGATTTTTTCAAATCCTGCGCGATTAACTGATCCATCTTCATGAAAATAATATTTTTTTCCGTCAATGTTTTCATAAGCATTGAACGTGTAATTGCGACCATTTGTGAAATAGTATCTTTTACCGTCTATCATTTTCCAACCGGTATAGAAAATTCCATCTTCTAAACTATAATATTCCAGTAGTTGTTCACTTTTGTTGAGCCCTGTTTTATAAAGCGAACCGTCATGCTTAAATGATAATATTTTGTTGTCCAACTCAACATTAACAACGCTGTCTATAACTTTTCCATTTAGATCAGAAACTCTCTCAAGCACACCTTTGTCGGAAAAGTGAAGGATAACCCCTCGATCTTCTATACGTACTTCCTTTTTATTTACATTGTAATTTTGGAAGTAATAAATTTTACCATCTACTTCTTTTAGACCTTCTTTAACGAATGCTCCAGAAGCATCGGCATAGGAATCTCCCTCCCAGGTTGATCGTTGTAAAACACCATCATTAAAGTAGTAGTATTTATTCTCAATCTGTGAATCACTTCCATTTCCAGCAACCATGTAGCCATAAGGCGCTGAGAAATAATAAGTCTTCCCCTTAATTTCTTGCCAGCCTGTCAAAATGACTCCTTCAGCATCTGTAAAGGAATACCCATCACCTCGGTTTATCCAACTGTTCTTTATCACGTTTCCAGAGGAATCTTTTGCAATCCATTTAGTAGAATCTTTTTCATCAGCTACAGCCTGTACTTTATCATACTTCTGTCTCTCATTTTCTTTACCCGGATACCACTCTATTAACCAATTGTTAATTTCATTGTTGCTTTTATCATCGAAACGAATTTCAGATTTGAAACTCCAATCCGTAGCGAATCCAGAAATATACTGATTACCAGCTAAACTTACTCCATTCTTGTTATTCAAACGGAACTGAAATTTACCATCGTTAGAATTTCCTATCTGAACAAGTTCAAACACTTCATCA
>NZ_MAOG01000080.1:0-371 GCF_001884205.1 Bacillus sp. NH11B
GACAAACATTCCTACGGAATGGGTACCAAAAGAGAAAATCTATGATTTATATTCACTACGTTGGCAAATTGAACTGTTATTTAAAATATGGAAATCCTGGTTTCAAATTCATCGTTGTAAATCTATTAAACAAGAGCGATTAGAATGTCATCTTTATGGACAACTCATTAGTATCCTATTATGTTCTTCTACAATGTTTAAGATGAGAGAACTCCTGTTACGTAAGAAACAGAAAGAGCTAAGTGAATATAAAGCAATGTACATAATTAAAGATTATTTTTCACTTTTTCACCAAGCATTACACAAAAACACCCAAGAGCTATCAAAGGTTCTCCTTCGTCTGTTTAACCTCCTACAGCACAACGGACGAA
>NZ_MAOG01000081.1:0-18280 GCF_001884205.1 Bacillus sp. NH11B
TCCACTGGATGATTGTCCGCCCATTCCTCTTGCTTTTTCTTCATTTCTCTTTCAGCTTGCAGTTGCGCTTCTTTTTTCGCCTTCGTGATTTGTGTATCCATTTCATGAATGCCTTTTGCCAAATCATCTAGCGCAAAGAAGGCTTGCAGTTGCGGATCAGTATAAGATAAACTACCCATATTCCCTGCAATTTGAACTTGGTTGTTTAGGGCATTGAGGATGTTTTCCGCATCGCTTTTTTCTTTTTTGCTTTCAAATTGCTGTACTTTTTGAATCGTATCCTCTAGTTCTTTGCTGGCTGCAACCAGTTTTTCATCAAACTGGCTGTTCGGCATACTCAGTGAAATCAAATCACTTACGCTGTTGTAAATATTAGAGATGCGACTATCCATTTCATGTTTCTTGGGTTGGAGATTGGAAAGTTTGTTTTGTGTTTGCAGTAATGCATCTTCCAGAATAATCGCATTCTCATCACTTTCTCCCGTTGTTGAATGAAAATCCTGTAAGGTTTGCGCCATTTCTATACTAAGTAATTCATTGGTATCTTTCAATCCAATCACAACTGTATTTTGGTTATTATTGATGTCGTTGACAATCGCTTTTCCTGTTTCACCCTGCATGGCATCAGCTTGGATAATGCCATTCAATGCGTTTTTGGCTTGGTCAAGTTGATCATTGGTTTTACTGGTGTCTTTTTGGAGTTTTGCCAGTACTTCATTGAATTCCTTTAAATCTACTTGAAAGCCCACTTAATCCGCCTCTCTTTCTGGTGAAGTATGAACAGCTTCATAGAAAGCGAGCGCTTTATCTAGTGGTAAAAAGGCACTGGATAACTTGCCATTTGCTACTTGCATACTTCGTAAGAAAGTAAAAGCAAATTGGTCTTCCCATTCATTCGTCATCCCAGGTGAAACAACTCGCTTAATCATCATATTGGACACATAAATCGCTGGTGTGTTACTCATCTCACCAAACGGCCACAAGTAACCAAGATAATCTACCACATAATCGTTAAATCCCTCTCTTAACGGTACTTTGCGCCCTGTTAAAATCACGAGTTCTCCGAGTTCACTATTCTTGAACATATTTTGAATTACTTCAGGCATCATATCTACGTCCAATTCCACAACAGTACCTAGCGGCAAAATTTCGCTATAACACGCATCAATCAAACCCATCAAACGTAAAAATTGAGAAAATGGAATGTCTAATCGCGTTTCCAATCGTTCAAAATGAATTGCCTCATTCGGATAATCAAAAGTCACTGAGAATTTTGCGCCGATTTTTGGTTTGTTTTCAAAGACATCTTCTTGATTTCGAAACGCCTTGTAAACCTCACGAAAAAGGGAAGGCTGATTCCCCAGCAAGTTACCCATTTGTAATAGTTCGTCAGTAATCTCTAAATCTAATGTTTTGTCATTTTGTAAAACAACTTCTAAAAGTTCTCGTTTGTTATATTCGACCATATTATTTGAACCTCGCTGTGTTTTGTTGGATTACATTCGCCATTTTAGCATCTTCATCGACAATTTTATCCGCGACGGCTTTCATTTTGCCTGTGTCAGCAGAAGATACTCCTTTAAATGCTTCTAAAGTTGTTCCGGCTTTCTCTACTAAATTTTGAAAACCCGTCAACCGAGATAGATTATTCTTGGTAATGTTCGGTGAGGGAACTTTCTCTATCCGACTAACTGCGCTCTCTGCATTTGTGACTGCTCCGGTAAATTTCCCCTTATCTATACCTATTTTTCCCATTGGTATTTTCTCCTTTTTTTATAACATAGCACGTAAACCGCTAATACTTGCTGAAATGCTCGCAATAGCGTCACCTATTATAGACTGATCCATTTCTAATAGAATGATTTTATTATTCATCGCGTTTAGCTTTTCATTGTGCTTCTCTTTATCTGCATCAAGTGCTCTTGTGATTTCTTCTAATTTTTTATCGAATTTATCACGACGTGTTCCTTTAAACTGGCTTGTTGTTAGACTCCTGCCTAAATTGGTAAACTCTTTCTTATAAGAATCAAAATGATGAAGTTCTCCCTGTAAAGATCTCTTTGCGGCTTTTAAGCGCTCTAACTTTTGGGCATTTGCCCTGTGGCTAGCCATTTTACTATCATAACTTGCCTTAAATCGATCAACACTTGCATGGATATCCGCTTTTCGTGCAGCTTCTTTGGCTTTATCTTCTTCTTGAGCCATAATGTTTTCCCTCCTCAAAATCTATTTCCCTATCAAGACTATCTTTCTGTTTGTAACTACTCAGCCATACACACCACTCGCAGATAAAATTGATCTACTCACTAACTAATTTCACCCGTCCTGCATTTCGTCCAACAAAGAAATGAGACTCATCTAATTCCACTGTAGGTTCACTATAACTAGATTTCACATTTATCAATCCTTGATCAGCTAAACGTGTTCCAATCATCCCTGCTGGAATATTTGCTCGTAATCGTTTATTAAATTCATCATAACTGTTCTCAATTTGTTTTTGATTGCCGTGGAAAATGAAATAAACACCTACTTTAGAACCATTTTTTAAGTATTTATTGAATGTTTCATCCGAAATAAATGTTTTATCTCCAAATATTTGTGCATCTGGAATATACACAAACATCGGTTGATTTTCACTTTGTGTCTCTCTTTCTTCAATTTCACTCATTAGATCATTAACAAAAGTACTGTACTCCATATCTGATACAATCACATCGAAGCTTTCTTTGAATCTGCCAAATCGTTCGCTCCCATTAAACACAATTCTTTGTGCTTTCCCTTCAAAATGTTTAAAGTTTTGAACGATTATACGCTCAATATATTCCGTTTGCTGTGGCGTATCGTCTCCAATCACAAAATAACCATGTTTTTCTGGTACAAAACCAACGACATTTGTGGTTTCTTTACTTAGAGCAAGTGGTAGTTGTAGATTATCCAACATCTCTTGTACCTGTGGATTTGTATAAAAATCATGCATAGAGATCGTTTTAGATAACATCGGAATCTTGGTAGGACGTGTGCCCTTCCATTGCTGATTCATCTGTGCAATCTCTTGCTCTAAATTATTCAATCGATCAATATCATTTTTTCCATGAGTTGGTAAATAAATTTGAACTTCATGTGGCTCGTCTAGTTTGATTTGCGCTCGTCCAACAATTTCTTGCGAAATCAAAGCATCACGTCCTACAACATCTCGAATTGCACCTTCTTCCACAAGGAATAGCCCAATATGTGATGGAATATTACTCGCCATACTCATTCTGAAGCTGTTCGTACGAAGAACCGTCATAACTACATAGAGTCCCAAACTTGCTCCTTCTCGTAAAAGCTGATTTAACACAGATTCTATAGCTTCCTCTAAAGGACTCTCTTTAATTGAGTCAAAACCATCAACAATAGTAACAATCCCTGGCAACTGCTTTCCTGATTTCTCTTCATATTGAGACAGACTTGCGACACCATACTCTGTAAATGCGTCTTTTCGACTTTGAATTTCTTTGCGAATTCGTTTGAGGAACTTCATCAGTTTTTCTTCTTCCTCTAACCGAACAATATCCACCACATGCGGTAAATCTTTTATTGGAAGTAAACCATTCGTACCAAAATCAAATAGGTTAAACTGGACCTGTTCAGGATTGTTAGTTCTTGATAAATTCATTACAAGAGTTTGTAATGCAGTGGATTTCCCAAAGCCTGGAGATCCATAGATTGCAAGGTGACTCAACTCTTCTAAATCAAGTAAAAAGTCAATTTGTTCTTGTCTTGATGGAATATCCATCAAACCAAATGGAACTGAAAGATTTCTTTTCGAATCCCCTGAAGTTATTACATTAATCTTTGGACTATCAATTTCTGTTTGTAATGGAGGTAACCAAGGTTTTTCAGGAAGAACTGCATTTGTTTTTTCAGCATGAATCACAATATCTTCTACAATCGCGTCCAATTGTGTTAGTTTTTCTTCCTTTTTCATGGACACTTCATCATCTTGAGATAAATCTGTAGTTAACAATTCGTGCTGGCCCAATTGATTAATTAGCCAAATTCTTTCATCCACTTTTTCTTCATATTGTGCATCTGGATTATAAGTTGCTCCACTCCACGCAGATTGAAACAGTTCATAAATTTCATTGTTTCCGACCTGTAAATACGCTCGTCCTGGTTGAGTAATCGTTGCTGCATCAGGTGTTTTAATAATTTCATTTGAATCACTTGGATCGGCTACTTTTAATGCTAATTTGAAGCGTGAGTTTGACCAAATCTGGTCGTCCACTACTCCACTTGGCTTTTGAGTAGCTAAAATCAAATGAACTCCTAACGAACGACCAATACGTGCAGTTGATACTAGCTCAGCCATAAAGTCTGGTTCATTTGCTTTTAATTCTGCAAATTCATCGCTGATTAAGAAAAGGTGCGGCAATGGTTCTGATGGATATTTTTTCTTTTCTACAGGATCAGCAATTTCTTTTCCCTGTTTGTACAACTTGGTATACCCATTAATATGATTAACACCAAATTCACCAAATTTCCGTTGTCTCTTTTGTAATTCTGCTCGAATACTTTGTAATGCTCTTGCAGAACTTGCACCATCTAAGTTTGTAATCGATCCTAAAAGATGTGGTAAATTCTTAAATAAATTCGCCATACCTCCACCCTTAAAATCAATCGGTAAAAAGCCAACGTCTTCTGGTGCAAAATTTACTGCTAAAGATAAAATATAACTTTGGACAATTTCCGATTTACCAGATCCTGTTGTACCTGCCACGAGTCCATGTGGGCCATGTGCTCGTTCGTGTAAATTCAAATAAACAATGTCATCTTTTCCTCGAACACCCAAAGGAACAGCTAATGACTTTGAAGTGTCTGCTTTTTCCCAACGAGCACCAATATGTAACTCTCCAACATTTTTCACATCATATAATTCTAGAAAGTCAATCGATTCTGGAATCGCGTTTTTCTCTACCTCAACATGTTCTAAATTAGCTATGCGTTGTATTGCTTGCCCAATTGGATAACTTTTGGGTAAATGGTTGGGAACAAAAAGTTGATTCACGTACTCATTATTATTGTTAATTAATACCGCGGATTCGTTACTTTGATAATCAATAACTGTGGTTGCTGTCTCTGGCAACATGTTTAACGCGTCTTTCCCCCAAATGACCGTAACACCGTATTGACTCATATCTTCAGCTAAAAATTCATTTAATCCATGCCCAGAGAGCCAGCTCTCGTCTAAAATCGTAAACATATAATGCGGAGCAAAGGTTACTTTCTCATTGCCCGCCTCTTTGACTTGTTGCCGACGTTTTGTTAACAATTGATAGAAAGAATTTAAAACCATGTCACGTGTCTGTGAATTATGAATAATTCCTCGTAAATTTAAGCTCCGTATTTGAAAATGTGGCAACCAACGCCAAGCATGCCAACAATCTTGATAATCTTCTTCTGGAACTAATGCTACAAATTCTACATCTCTATAAGAATGTAAAACGGAAAGCTGAAATAATATTGTCTGTACAGCTATTCGTAGTACTGTTTTTGTTCCTGCAAGTCCTAACGTTTGATTTAACATCGAGATGGCAATAGGTGCATCTTTTAACGTTTGATGTGGCCAAACAATTTTTTCTTCTGCAAAATTACTTAAAGCATCATCTTCTTCTCTTGAATGATAACTGACTTTATAACTACTTTGAATCTCTCCATGACCCAAACGAATACTTATAAAATCAGCATTTGTCATAGTTTTTTCATAAATTCGTGGACTATATTCTTTTGTCATCAAAGACAATGAATCCATGTCAGGGAAGTTATACGTTAAAGCTTCAAATTGCTTTTGAGAGAGCAACGACAATTCTTTTTCCTTTTGAATAAGATACTTTTCATAGTACTCACTTCGCTTAAGATTCTTTTGTTTCACTTCTTTCTTATTCGTAATATAACTTGAAACAGAGAACCCTGCCGTGAGTAAACTTACCCCCCCCATGCTTAACATCATAATAGGGTTTCCATTACTTAATACGCTCGTTGCACCACTTAAAACAACCATTGCCAATGGCGGAACAATCGTACGCAATAAATCACTTCTCCCATCAGTTTCCTCAGCTCTTGGAGGTTGAATTGCTATCTCTTCTTTAGGCTCTCGTAAATGAATTCTTGGACTACGTCTAAATTCAGGGAAATTTTTTGGGTATTCTGGAATAAATATCTCGTTAATAATCTCCCAAGAATTTAGTGAAAATTCTTGGGTTATCTTACACAACTTAAATTGTTTTTCTCTCAATTCAATAAGCACACCATCAATAACAAGTTGATCCCCTACAGACAAAACTTTTTCTAATCGATCTACTTTCTTTCCATTAAAGTAAACTAATACCCCATTTGAAAACAGATTTAACTGGTAAGTTTCATTCTTTTCATTAAATTTGACCAGGGCAAAAGCCTTAGTCGGAATGGTGATTCCTGAGTCCTTTGAAGAAGAAATCACAAAATTTGTTTTCGGCTTGATAGTAGTTAAAACTTCTAATTTTTCATGAGGTAACGCGAGAATTCCGTCCTTCATATCACCTGTCCATGGATCTTGATCCAAGAACAAATGCGTGCCATCAAAAGAAATTTCATGGTTACCAATCTTAAGTGATGGCTTTGACATTGTTAGTTCGTGACGCGAAAATATATGACCAAATGAAAAAATATCATAGAGTACAGACGCTTTATTTACAATTTGATCATCAATTGGTACACCTTCACTAGACAATCTATTGTTTAGATTTCTGATCATCCGTCTTCCCCTCCAATAACTTCATGTACTTTTCCATCTCTTCCTTATATTTCGAAAGTAATTCTTGTTTCTTCGCACCATTCATCTTGTTATCTGCATTCGTTACATCATAAACTTTTGTATAGGCGTGAAGAATATATTGATTATCTCCAATATTTTTAGCAATATTTAAGGCCTTTTCAAAGTCTCCTTTTCCTATATAGATCCAATAAAGTAATGTGTTATCATTTGATTTTTGGGAGATAGTCCCTAATACAGATTCTTTCTGCTCATTAGACAAGCTATCTAGTTGAATCGAGCTCACTGCTAACACATAAAGTGCGCTTTTAGGAAGATTCTCTGGTTTGTCCTCCTTTAATGTATCTAGAACATCTGAATAACTATTTGAAATAAACTTTGATTCGGCACTTATGATTCGTTTTTGCTGAGGTACAATATTTAATGAATATATCCCTACCCCTATTGAAAGACCTAATGTTGCAAGACCAAGAATAATTGTTCCCCACTTAAAAACAGTGTGATTTCTACTTTTCACCAGTATGCTTGTAGCATTTCTTTTTTCCTTTTGAATCGCAACTGTTTCCATTAGTAACTTGTCTATCTCTTCAAACGAAGAAGATTCTTGAATTTTTTCGGAAAAAGGATCTCGGACTGCACCGGCCCCATCAATTAGATTCTCAAAATCCAGCTTTGGATTTAAAATATAAAGAAGTAATGCCTTGTATTGTTTTAGATATACTTCTTCTGTTGAAAGATAAGGAATAACGGTATTCATTACGCCACGATGACCAATAAACAACTCTTCCCCAAAAATAAAGATGTTTTTAGGATGGATAAATGGCGTTACTGGTTGGTTAAGATATTCTTTTAAGAAATTTACTTTTTGTGCTAAAAGAAGGCGATCAAATGCATCTAATTTTTTAACATATTGTTCAAGTGAAAAAGATAATTCATCTTTTTCATAAGTGATAATGACCTGTTCTTCATTCGCCACTTCTATCTTTCCAGTCAAAAAGTGTGGTGCTTTATTTAAAAATAACTGGAATTGCTTTACACCTGACAAAGAATATTGATTAGCTGTCAAGTGCACTTTAATAAAAGTAGATGTAGTTTCCTCTTTAATAACTATCAAACTATTTCTCATTTCCCCCATACTCTAGTGTTCCTCCAAACTCCCTATAATTTCTTTTACGACTAATTGATCACCATCCGCCAATGGATATTTCGCCAATATAACATTTTCATCTAAATGAATTGGCTTATTTTTTACTTCCAATGAAAAATAAGTGGGCAATTCTATATTTACTAAAGATAATGAATCAACCAATAGTTCTTTCAATCTATTAGAAGAAACCTGATTAGGTATTGTTAAATCAAGTATTTGCTCATTAACATGAAGTTCGATATTAATCATTGTTCTTTCTGCCATTGTTTACTCCTTTTTCCGTATAAATAGGTTTGAAAATCTTTTACCTAATAACCATCCTAAAATTAATATTCCAATCACACCCATGCTTAACAGTATCCAGAAGGTCCATCTAGGAATTTCATAATTGGTATCTTCTACAGTTGCTTCATTTTCATTAGAAGCTGTATAGTCTTTAGAAAACAGCTGCTTGGTAATTGTATCCTGTGGTTTCTTTTCTACACTCTCAGCGGTAAGAAATACTTTTTCTTTTATACTTGAAGTACTCTTTCTATTTTCTTTCTCAAGTTCCTTATTTTTTGTGTTTTTGTCTTTTATAAACAAATCTTCTATCCCTGTAACAGAATTATTATTTTTATGATTTTCTTTTTCATAAATCACGTTGTTATGAATCGTTAGTTTTCCATCTTCAGCATAGGCTAGACTGCTAAAACTAGTAAAAAGATTTATCACACAAAAAGAAATTAGAAGAGAAAAAACGAGAAATTTTGGTTTTATCATTTTTTCCAAATTCGTACATCCTTTCTCCTAACAACATAAGCTATTGCTTTTGTTCAGCTTTTTCTGACTTTTTCACACCTGGAAAAGCAATGAAATTCGTACCAATTCCTACAACAATAATAATTACCAATAACAAGTAACTTTCCCATCCAACATGAATACCATTGCTTAGTGCTGTATAACCATTTTCTATGTTTTGAAGCGGTGAAAAACGATAAAGTAAATCGACAATACTACCCGGACGAGTATGCATTCCTAATAATGGTGTTAACATGAGATATAATCCTAAAAGTGAAACACAAACATAGAGTGTTATATTTTTAAACTGACGAGAAAAACCTGTTATTAATAAAGTTCCACCTAAAATATTTAGGAACGTGTAACTAAACCAAGGGATATTAAACACTCTCAAAATACTAAAAGTAGTTATTCCAGCAAAGAATAGTGAGATAATTAGACTGACACCTGTTACCTTCATAACATTAGGAACATTTAGCCATGCCCTTGTAGGTGTAATAAAAACCATATCTTTCGTAATTTCTCTACGTTGAATAGTACGACATAAGGAAATGCCGGTAATGACTGAAAGAACAGCTCCAACAAGTGTCATATAGTAAGGAATAATAGACGTTTGGCGAGTAGCTTCAAAACTTCCTTTTGTAGCAATTGGGGCTGATAGAAAATTGAATACTTTATAATTATCTGCTCCACCTCGTTTGGTATTAGAAAGCACTTTGCTAAACTCTTCTGAGTATTTTTCATTTTTACTTGTATTCTTTTGAATTTGAGTGACTGAAGTATTTAAATTATTCAAAACAGTATCTGCATTTTTTTGAACATTATCTGTATTTTCTTTCAACTCCTGAATTTTTGGAGAAATGTCATGAGCTTTCGCTGCAGATTTTTCTATACTTTCAGCCGAGTTCTTTGAACTCTGAACTAAATCTTCCATTTCTTTTACTAAGCTATCTGTTTCTGAAGAAATTGGTATTATATCGTTCTCTGCAGGATGTTGATTTTCTGCAGGATGTTGATTTTCTACAGGATGTTGATTTTCTGCACTTTTTACAGATTCTTCTTGGATTTTTTCATTTTCTTTCCATGATTGATACGCTTCATTAATCTGTTGATTGGCTTGCACAAACCAATTATTTAACTTTTCTGCTTCATTCAGAAACTTCTGAGGTTCAGTCATTAGATTTAAAGTTCCGTATAATGTATTTTTTGTTCCATCATGATTTTTATCCGTTGTTGATCCAATTGTTTCTTGTAAATTTTTTATCTGGCCTTCAATATCTGTATAGAGTTGATTTCCTTTATTCTTAAATTCTTCATAAATTTTCTCTGTAATAGCATCTATCTTTTGTTCACCTGTGATATTGTTATACATACGATAAACAGAGTTTGGATTTGCCAACTCTTCGAGAGTCTTCTCTTGATTTTCAATTTTGTTAATCATATCTGCATAGCTATCAATAGATATGGAATCTTCTGGATTTCCAAATAAGGTAACGATTTGCTGTGCAGTGCTATCAAGCATTTGAAATTGTTTCAATAACTCAGGTAAGTCAGCTATTAAATTCTTATTTACATCTATATATTCTGCATAGCTGGCATTCACTTGAGTTTGCTCATTAACAATCCATGAATAATCAACAGAGACAAAAGATTTTTTCTTCATTTCTTCATCCAAGGTCCAATCAAAATCCGCCTTAAACGTTAAGCTAAAACTTGAAGGTAACGGCGGAAGATCCTTTTCTTTAGAAGTTGGCCTATTAGGCTCATTTTCTGTTTCCGGTTTCGGCTCTGGTTCCGTTGGCGGATCTACTGGCGGTTTCGGCTTTTCTGGTTCCGTTGGCGGATCTACCGGCGGTTTTGGTTTCTCTGGATCCGTTGGCGGATCTACCGGCGGTTTTGGTTTCTCTGGATCCGTTGGCGGGTCTACCGGCGGTTTTGGTTCCTCTGGTTCTGTGGGGTTCTTTTTCAATGAAATACTGAATTCATGATTAGAAACTTCACTCCACTCAGAAATGTACCCATATGATTTGAGTTTTTGATCCAATTCTGTTTTTAACACCGGTAAAAGATCCGTCAAATTTCTTATTCCTAAACTTCCTTGTTCTGTATGGTCTGTCTTCAAAGAGATTCTATTATCTTTTGTTGGATCAATAGATATAGTGACCTCCCTACTATTTATAGGAATTATAGCGTTATGTTCAGGCTTAGCTTCTAGATAGGAAAAGTTTCCTTCCTTTCCTATTTCTTTTTCAAAATTTTTCGCATAACGCCGAACTATAGTTAGCTCATCTTGGAATTTTTTAGATTGAGAATCAGTTATAATATTCTCAGCAATTAACTTTTGTAAAAGATTTTCTAAAGTGTCTGCTGGAATTTGTGGTAGACTTTCTTCTATCATTTGACGATAACGATTATCTAAATTAACTTTATTTTCTTTTGAATCAGCCATTAGTTTCACAATAGCCTGTTTAATATCCTCCTCAGAAGCTGTATCCGGATTTTTTTCTGCACTTCCATAATAAGTTTGTGCAATCTGTTTTCTTAAATCATTAAGAGTTTCAACTTGCGATTGCAATTGCTTAATTTCATCTTTTAGTTCATCAATTCGAGCAGTTTGTGTTTCTTGAAATAGCTTGGCGTTTAGCAAGAATTCCGTATAAACCCCAGATGAATTCACTTCACCTGCTGCCGGTGTATAAAAGTTTCCTAGTTGTTTAAACATTGATTGGTTCAAACCATCATATTTTGCTTTATATCCCGATAAATCAGATTGCCGTTGGTTTTCTAATTGCGTTTTCTGTAGGTTAAATTGATCCTCAAATTGCTTTTTTTGTAGGTTAAATTGATCCTCAAATTGCTTTAAGGAATCTTTTAACTTTTCATTTGTTTTATCGATATTTTCGTTAGCTGATTTTTTGGCTTCTTTTGTCGAGGTACTGCCTGCTTCTAAGCTCTTATTATTATCATCCATTAGAGTTTTTACGGATGATACAAATGCTTGTTGTTCCGAGAGAAAACCTTTATTATCTTCATCAAGAATACTCGAAACATTTGATAAATTATTAAATCCTCCCGACAACTCCTTAAATGGATCTTGAATATTTGTCATCAGATATTTCTTAGCATCAGTTTCTGCTCCAACAATTTTATTAACATTTATTTGGGCTTCTGATAAATTTCCTACAATACTTGAGAAATACATCTGCACAACTCGTTGATTGAAATCTTTCAAAATATCATTTACTTGTGTTTGAACGGCTTGATTGGATATCTCATTTTGCCCTTTACGTACACGATAATTAATGGTCGCCTTTTCTGGTGCTATACTTTGAAGGGACAAAAGACGTTCGGAGAAATCTTGAGGAATAATAATTTCTGCATCAAATTGACCATTCTCAATTCCTGCATTAGCAATATTCCTACTGACCGTCTGCCAACTTTTTTTGGAATCTTGATTAATCAGAGTAACAAAGTCTGCACCTAGTTCATACTTCCTCCCCTCAAAAACAGCCCCTTTATCTTCATTCACTAAAACATATTGAACCTTGGATACTTTTTGATTTGTAGACCGGTACACATTATCATCTTTAAAACCAAAATAAGTGAAAGTCAAAATAAGAAATAATCCACCAAGTATAATGATGAGTAATGGAAAATAACTCTGATATTTTTTTATCAAAATACATTTCTTCCTTTCAGATAAATTAAAAAAGGTGTCAGCACAATGAGTTGCACTGACCCCTTTTTTAAACACTTAATTTAAGCCAAACGAACCTGCATCCTGACGGTCACGGTCTGCGACTGTATCTGCATATTTGGTCAACTGCATATGAATACTTTGTAATAAATTTTCCATTTGTTTCACATTACCTTCAAGCTGTTTGTATTGCTCCAAGTAAGCTCGAAAAGCTTCCCCCTGCCATTCTTGGGCAATCGTTGAATTCATAGAATTCACTTTACGAATAGCGTCTTCAATTTGTGAAGAGGCCGTTTGATATATTTTCGCCTGAGATTTGAGTTGTTCGGGTGTGACCGTAATAGCTCCTGCCATAATATCATCTCCTTGTTTTCTAACTATCCTTACGGATAATATAATATAATTCAAAATTATTTTAAATCTTGGACCAAGCGAGCTTCTTTCTTTGCCTCTCATTATATACACACGTGTCTTATATGACACACAGAAAGAAGGAGAAATATTATAAACATAAAATAATAAGTGAAATAGAAAAAGGAAGGTCATAATTTAATAATTACAACCTCCCAAAAAATATAAACCTTATGTAGAAATTTTAATTTCGTACTTCTGTTTTATAAATTCAATTAATTCTTCATTCATCTTGTAATAATTATCGGCACCTATATATTTACAGACCAACTGTGCTTTTTTTAGCATTTCTTCACCTTTTTTATTTCCTCTCAAACATTCCCAAATACCATTAATCATTAATTTTAGGTTTTTTTCAAAAAACATTTCTTCTTCGAGTGAAAATGAATTCATTTTATCCATATATTTCCATATAAGGTTCATCCTATCATGCTGGATAAAGAAAATAATTGCATTTGTTAACATCCTAAAGCATTCACTTTTTCCATCTCTAAATTCTTTGTAATGATTGATTCCCAAAAGTGCTTTTTCAAGGGTGATTTCTATAAATTCAGGCGTAAATGCAAACATACAGTTGTTGAATAAAACTAGTTCATAGCGAGTCCATGTCTGCATGTTTATTAAATATTGATAAATTTTAGTTTCTCTTGTTTCAAGAGTTTCATTTTTTAATCTAGCAATGAGCAACTGGCATAAACTCGAAAGATGTTCATACTTAATTCCATCTCGCCCTTTAACTAAATTACAAAGACTTTCTAGTCTTATTAACTCTTCTACATCTTTCTTCATAAAAGCATTTCTTATTTCACCCATAATCTGACTGATTACATTTACATCCTTTGGGTAATCAAAAGCTTTTAATTCATCAAAGTATACATTAATTCTAGAAAGCATATAAGTTAGATTTGTAACACTAGTATCTGCACGATTATTTACAAATCTGTTGTAAACAGATCTACTAACAAAATCACCACAAACATCTTTAATAGTTAGTCCCTTTTGTTTTCTCGTATAATCAATAAGTTCTCCGATCTCCATAAAACATCTCGCCCTTCCGAATGATTCTTATCCGACTAATATGTGTCGTATTTTTATAAAAATCACTTATTACGCTACACATTCAAAAAAATCGCCTTTCTCTTATTATTATTTTTTAATAAGCAATGAAAGGAGTTGTTACTATGTGGTGGTGGATAATAATCACTTTATAGAATAATTTTGCACCAGAACCTATGTATTTTTCGCTGATGGATGAAACAATAGTGTCATTTACATTTAAGCAAAACCAAAAAAATACATAGAAAAGATCATTTTTTAATAAGATACACCAGAATTTCCTCCATCATTTCTTCATGATAAAACGAAATAACCAAATTCCTATATTTTATATCATGCTGGGGTACAGCCGAGATATATGTAAAAACAGGTCATAGACTTACTTTTATTTCCAACGTGATTTGAAACTGGATTTTTTATAAAAAAACAAGTAGATTTTTAGATTCTAAATAAATTTATACTTGTTTTGCTTTACTACATTGCTTATTAAAAAACATTGAAATAATGAATAATAATACTCCTATTGCAAATAAAATTAGGTTATTTGACAAAATCACTTCATCTTTCCAATATGCTAAAAATATTAATAAACCATGTCTAACTGAAAAAACAATCCTAATCCAAATATTGAAAGCAGATATGGAGATGTATTCCTTTCCTTTTCTTTCCTTTTACCTCCTTTTTATCACTATATTAGCACATTTTGTATTAACTTGTTAAATTAATACTTATCAAACTTATTTTTTGATGCCTTTTAGTTGAAACTCCAGCATTATAGAAATGGTTCGAATTACAGGCAATAACCCATCCTATCATTATCAATGCTAAAGAAAACAACTTAAGACACGCCCTATATATAATCTAAATCTTTAAGATAAACCCAGGATATTCCCCCTATAACAGCACCAACTATCTCTAGAATCAAACCCCTATATTTTTGTAAAAACATCAAGTTATCCCTTTCGTACAAACAAAATATTCCATATATAAATTATACGGTTCTGGTGCAAAAATAAAATAAAAGAGAATAAAGCGCATATATTCCTAACGGAATCGTATCTTATGCTACCAGTCCAAACAATTGATGGATGAATTTTTTCTGGTTTTGGACAGACTGGTCCCGTAAATCAATCTGTTCTTTTTTAATCATATGCATAGCTTCTACTCCAGAAAGAATGGATGTAGCTGTGTCAAAACATTTGAACCCTAGCATAGAATGGATTCGCTTCTTTATAAAGCGATGATCTTGTTCTACTATGTTATTCAAGTATTTTTGTTGTCTAAGTTGCATACCATCAGGTATGCTTTTCTCTTTTTTCAACTGTTCAATTGCTATAGGATAAGCTGGATTCTTATCGACTGTCATAACACGAGGCTGCGAAACATGAAAAGACCGCAAAGCTTTCTTGAAAAAGCGCTTTGCAGTCTTCTGGTCTCTTGTTTTTCCTAGGCAAAAATCGATTGTGTTTCCTCTCGAATCAACAGCACGATACAGGTACATCCATTGACCTTTTACTTTGATATATGTTTCATCGACTCTCCAAGAGTCATTTGTTTAAGGTGACGTCGGATTCGTTTGTCCAATTCAGGACCATACTGGTGTACCCAAGGCATAATCGTTGTATGAGAAATAGATAAACCCCGTTCTTCTAGTATTTCCACCAAATCACGAAAACTGAGGTTGTACCGTAGGTACCATCTTACCGTTAACAAAATAATATCAGGCTAATAATGCCTCCATTTGAATACATTTTCCTTTTCCATACCAATCACGCACCCTTTCTAAAGTAATAGTAACAGTATGTCCAAGATTTATAGATTCATTGCAGTTGTCCTTAAGTTTTTGCACCAGAACCAGGAGTCTTCTTGGCTAAAATGATAAAATAAATATTACATAATGATCTATTAATCTTTGAATTATTTGTAAGAAATGCTAAAGTTAAATAGGTTAAAAAAATATATAAAGTGAGGCGATATTTTTGAAAAAGTTTAGCTTATTACTGGCGGTATTTGTAATGATTGTTTCATTATTTATCCCTAATCTTGCAAGTGCTAAATCTTTCCCTGATGTCCCATCTAATCATTGGGCATATAAAGAAATTAACTATTTAGCGGAAAAAGGCATTATTAATGGTACTCCGGAGGGATATTTTAATCCTAGTGACAATGTAACTCGTGGACAAATGGCATTAATGTTAGATTTATCGTTAAATTTAGAAAAGCCAGCTAGCTATACTCATATTTTTTCAGATGTAACCAAGGGTATTTATTACTATGATTCTGTACATAAGTTAGCGCATTATAACATTGTACAACGTGAAAAAAACTACTTCCCTGATCGTTCATTAACTCGTGCAGAAATGGCTGTCGTACTCGTCAAAACATTTAATTTAAAACCTACAGGTACTGACGTAAACTTCCCTGATGTTCCAGCTAGTCATTGGGGTTATCAATATATCAAAACTTTAGCTCAAAATAATATTACTGCTGGATTTCCTGATGGTACATTCGGTCCAGACTTAAAAGTAACTCGTGAGCAATTCGCTGCATTCTTAGCTCGCGTATTAGAACCAAGCTTCCGTCCAACTCTTCCTCAACCTAAAGGCAACTTAGAAGTTCATTATATTGATGTAGGACAGGGTGATGCAACGTTTATAAAGTCTCCAAGTGGAGAAACTATCCTCATTGACGGAGGTAACAACGGCAAAGGTAAGGTAGTCGCAAATTATCTAAAGGGACTAGGATTCCAAACCATTGATTATATGATTGCTACGCACCCTGATGCCGATCATGTAGGCGGCTTAGATGAAGTTCTTTATTCCATGAATGTAAAAAATGTTTATGCACCTAAAGTAAGTCATACAACCGATACATTTAAAGACTTTTTAACTGCAGTAGCCGACAAAGGATTAACAATTAAAGAAGCAAAGTCTGGCCTGAATTTACCCATAAACGGTTTAAACTCACAATTCCTAGCTCCTGTTAAAGAATATGGTGACGACTTAAACGAATGGAGCGCTGTATTAAAAATAACGCACGGCAGCAAATCATTCTTATTTACTGGCGATGCTGAAGCGAAAAGCGAAAAAGATATGGTTGCAGCGCATGGGTCAAACTTAAAATCAGATGTATTAAAACCTGGTCACCATGGAAGTAAGACTTCTTCTTCTCAGCCATTTTTAGATGCAGTCAAACCAAACATCGCTGTTATTAGCGCCGGTGCAGGTAACAGATATGGACATCCTACACAAGAAACTTTAGCAAAGTTATCTTTAATGTCTGTTAAGGTGTATAGAACAGATTTAAATGGAACTGTAGTTATTGATAGTGATGGTTCAAATATTTCTGTTAGAACGGAGAGATAATTATGCAAAAAGGAATTATTGACCGTTTTGAAGGAGAATTGGCAGTTATTGAAATGAAAAGCATAACAATTGATGTGCCAAGATCCAAACTCCCATCTTCTGCAAAAGAAGGTGACGTTCTTATTATTGAGGATGATAAGTATACCATCGATAAGAAAGAAACCGACAAAAGAAAGCGTGAAATTCAAAATTTAATAGATAAACTATTTGAATAATAAATTTTCAAATTAAACATATCTATGTGAAAAAGCCGGCTCTTATGAGTGGGCTTTTTCACATACACATAGGATTCACTTTTGTATTTTATATTTACAATGTAAATGAGTTGATAGATACGGGTAAGAAGGTGGGACATTTTTTTCAACTGAAGGTATACCTTATGAACAAAGAGGACTAGCTCCTGGAGCAAATAAAAAGCCGTATAATGTTTATGAATTAATTAAACCAGTAGACGCTATGGGCGGAAAAATTGCGCCATGGTTTGGTGAATCTGGCATGGGGACACAATCTGAGTTTATTGAACTCCCCCCACTTTCACTTCGTTTAGAAGAGGGGGGATTCCTAAGTAAAGAGTTCTATCGAACTCTAATTTATTAGGCTATCTCCACAGTCCTTGCGGTTAGAAGCCTTATCGCCTCATTCTTTAGATTGATACTTGCGTTAATATCCCTATCATGGTGTGTACGACAAGAAGGACAGTCCCATTTACGTAGGTTTAGATTTTTAACGTCTTTGTTTTGATATCCACAACAAGAACATAATTGGCTTGAAGCAAATGTTTTCGATACGACAATGATTTGTTTGCCGTACCATTTTGCCTTATATTCCAACATAGTTCGAAACTGAGACCATGATACCTCACTAATTGCTTTTGCTAACTTATGATTCTTTAACATATTCGATACTTGCAAATCCTCTATACCAATAACATCGTGGTTTTTGATGATTTCAGTTGAGACTTTGTCCAAGTAATCTTTTCTAGCATTCGTCATGTATTCATGAATTCTAGCTACTTTTACTCGTTGTTTATT
>NZ_MAOG01000082.1:0-5582 GCF_001884205.1 Bacillus sp. NH11B
TTCTTCTAATGACCGAATAAATTTCGGATTTTTATAGGTTGTTCCATCTGACAAAATGGCGAAATCTTTTAGTCCCACATCCATTCCAATGTAAGAATTTGTTTTCGGAAGTTCTTGCACTGCTGTTTCAACTAACAATGACACAAAGTATTTGCCAGAAGGGTTCCGTCTAACTGTAGCATTTAAAATACGTCCTTTTACTTCACGACTTTTGGCAAATCGAACAAGACCTAGTTTTGGCAATTTTATTTTGTTTCCTACAACGGCAATGTTTTCATTTGTTTGTTTTGTGGTATAAGATTGTACGTTGTTCTTCTTAGATTTGAAACGCGGGGCATTGTTTTGTTTTTTGAAAAGGCGTGTATAAGCATCCGCAAGGTTGCGAACAGACGACTGAATCGCAATACTATCCACTTCTTTTAGCCAAACAAACTCTTTCTTCATGGCATGAAGTTTGGCAGAGCATGTACCATATGTCAAACCCTTTCCTGTTTCTTTATATGCATTATCCCATAGAGATAGGAAGTGATTGGATAGCAGAAACTGTAGATGTAGCTTTGAAATAAAGTTTGTTCAAAAATACCTCACAATCCCAATTTTTACGATAAATAAAAAGAATCCATTTTGAAAAAAGATTGTTCAAAACTTGCTCTTAAAATATTCTAACGAATTATTTTTTTATAAATAAGTTTAATCATTTATTGTATTGCTTGTTCAACTACAATACCTGTTAATTGATTAACCCCTAGATAAACCAAGTAGTGACTTTATTTTATATTCACACTTTGTAATATCACACAACTAATCCTGTATCATTCAAACCTAAACATCTTCTTTAATAGTAGGAAAACCTGCTGGTCTTATATCATATTCCCATTTATGAGTGCATTCTGTTAATATGTATCCTACTTTTCCTATTAAAAAGCCTAATTTCTCAATTTATTGTAGAGAAATTAGGCTTTTTTCATCACTCCATTAAAGCGCCCTATAGTTTAATGACTTGATTTACTGATTATATCTTCAATCATTCACTTTGAACTACATAGATATAGTTTTTGTTGCAACTGTTTGTTGAAATGCCTTATCATGCTCAACAATAACCATTGTGGGATTAAATTGTTGAATAAGCTCTTCAATCTGCATGCGCGAATAAATATCAATAAAATTTAATGGTTCATCCCATATATATAAATGAGCTTTTTCACATAAACTTTTAGCGATAAGCAGCTTTTTCTTTTGTCCACCAGAATAATGAGATATATCTTTCTCAAATTGAATTCGGTCAAAATCCATCTTACGTAGGATGGATTTAAATAACGTCTCATCAATCTCGTGCTCTTCAATAAAGTCCGATAACGATCCCTTCAAATGAGAAGTATCTTGTTGGACATAGGAAATGATGGGTCCTGAACCTAAATTAACTGAGCCTGTATGCTGTACCGGACGCCCTAGAATTAGTTTTAGGATACTACTTTTCCCGCTTCCATTCTTTCCATCAAGTACAATTCGGTCCCCTTGTTCAACTATGAAGCTAATTGGTTCATTTACTATTTGGTCATCATACTTAACAGACACATCAGTCAAAACAACCAATTCATTTGACTGAAATTTCAATTGTTCTAATTTTAACGACTCAGTTTTCTCCACATTTTTTAGTAATTTCGACTTTTCTTCAATAGCTTTTTGTTGCCTTGATTCAAGGTTCTTCGCTCTCTTCATCATCTTGGCCGCTTTATGTCCTACAAAACCCTTATCTAACTTAGATCCTGAATTCCTTGTTCCATTTTTGGAAGCTTCCACTTGATGAGACCAACCTGCTGAATTCTTTGAAGACTGTTTTAATCTCCCTATGTCTTTTTGTAGACGCTCATTTATAGCCTCTTCGTGTTCCTGCTGTCTATCAAAATTTAACTTCCAAGAAGAATAGTTACCACTTTGAACTTCAATATTTGCTCTATTTATAGATAATATATGGTCAACGCAACCATCTAAAAAGATTCTGTCATGTGAAATCAAAATAAACCCTTTTTTCTTCCTTAGATAATCAGAGACCATCTTTCGTGCATCAGTGTCTAGATGATTTGTTGGCTCATCAATTAATAGAAATTGACCCTCATTCAAAAACAGTGCAGCAAGCAACACCTTTGTTTGTTCTCCATTTGATAATGTTTTAAATGGTCGATACATGACCTCGGCATCAACATTTAAATAGGATATTTCACGCAGAAATTCCCAATCTTCTGCTTGGGGACAAATTTCTTCAAGGATTTCATGAGTGAACTTGTTCTTATCCGAAACTGGGTAAGGGAAATAATTAAATTCTACCGAAGAAGTGATTTTCCCACTATACTCATAATTACCTAATAATAAATTAAAGAATGTCGTTTTACCTCGTCCGTTTCTACCAATAAACCCCAGTTTCCAATCCGTATCTATTTGAAAGTTCACACCTTCAAAAATATTATCAAAGCTACCTGGGTATGAAAAAGTTAAGTCTTGAACTTTTATCATTGACATAATAATTCCTCCTTTATATATCAACACTTTTCATATAAAGTCGGAATATCCATCAATTTTTTAATTCCTCCATATAAGTTTGATGGATATTAACGACTTATATAGAGCATTACATGTGTAACAATAGTGTCTGAATTACTCATTTTTCTCTCTCCTTTATTTGTTAGGTTACAGTTACGGATTAATAAATATCAACTTACCTATAAGAGAATAAAAAAATCCTCCCAATTTGTAATCGGAAGGATTAGTCTTTCACTTATACTTAATAAGTTCTTATTAATCATTGGAATCATGACAAATAAAGTATGAACTGATTTATAAAAATGGATAGACTAACCCTATATTTTGTAGTTTGAATTTATTAATTTCAAATTTAAATATAGATTAGTTAATCATTATTCATCCATCAGTCCTCTCATAATTCTATTTTTAGAGTAGCATTCTTTTTTATGGAATGCAATATCACAATCATCTTTACCTCAAATTACTGCTTACTACTTCTTTAGAATCAACAATGTATATTCCTTCTTTCTTTATACGTCCCTTCCATAAAAATCTTAATCCTAAATTGTGTGGCTTTAAAACACAGTTTGATCAAAAAGTGAAAACAAAATTTTATTCAAAATCACAATCCAAACTCATTTAAAATTCTTCGATCAAAAAGATAAAGCATCGCAACTTTTTTATAAACGTCGTGACTTTATTCAAAACATCGCGTCTTTTTTATAAAAATCGTGACTTTATTTAAAAGCGACAGTAGATAAAGTTTTAAACGAAAAAAGTGATTATGAAAAAATAAGTGCGAATATTTTTGGAGCAGATGTTCGAAAAGATAGAACTTCTATATTTAATAAGTATGATGAAGATGAAATCCCTCTTGAAATAGAAACTATTACATTACGAGATTTAATAGATATTTGGTTAAATGAGCACCCGAAATTGACAAACGAAAAAAATAACAAGTAAATAATGTTACATACAGCACGAAAAAGACTGCCCGTAATAGGCAACCTTTTCCGTTGAATTAACGCACATTCACATACGTATTACTAGCCGTAATATAGAACACTTGCCAATGACTATTATGCACTTTATATTGATACGAACCATTTACACTTATCTTCGCATCAATTATAAATCCTTATCCTGTATCAACAGAACCAGCAACAACACACTTACCTACAAAGGGACTCCACAGTAATTTCTCCTATTATATATATAAATCATTCTTAGTTAAATTGGTTTG
The DNA here is from genome assembly GCF_001884205.1 of Bacillus sp. NH11B. Classification (NCBI taxonomy): domain Bacteria; kingdom Bacillati; phylum Bacillota; class Bacilli; order Caryophanales; family Bacillaceae; genus Bacillus; species Bacillus sp. NH11B. Next base: position 3,764 of record NZ_MAOG01000082.1, read on the forward strand.
ATTTAATAAGGAGCTAAAAACCTCTAAATATTTATTTTATAATTACATAAATAATCCTAATATATTTAAAGTATGATACAATGATACGGTTATTAATAGTAATTAGGGGGAGATACAGCATGAACTATACACATATACCAAAAGAAATAGGAATGATTAATCGGACTCCATTTGCTTCGATACCGAAGAAATTCATCGGTATTGGTAAGATTGTTAAAAAACAAACAAAAGTGGAGCGCCCTACATTAACCCCAGACGAACAAGAAATTATTGAAAACAAGTTACTATGTTCATTTCTTTCTGAAGAGAAGAAATTGATTACTTATTATAGAGATGATCATTTGCTTACTAGATATATGACTATAACTGACATAAATCCGATAAAAAATTTAATAACTTGTACTGATGCATCTTATAACAGAATTTTTCTTAAATCTATGGATATAATTGATTTAAGATAAAAAACATACTGTTTATAAAGTTTGATTAAAAACCTCTTACAAATCCACATTCTGTGTTACACAAAAAGACTCCATTTTGAAAAAAGATTGATCAAAATAGAGTCTTTCTTTGTGACTGGATGTTCAATTTTTATAAAAAAGTTTGATCCAAACACATTTATAATTCTTTAATTGAAAAGATATAGCATCGCATCTTTCTTATAAACATCGTGATTTTATTTCATATCCATATCTTAAGTTGATGGGCATGTATGGTGCTTCCTGTATGTAGTTTTAGATACAAAATTAACAATTTGCGCTCAAATTAAACTTACAAAAAAAGCTGCTTCATCAGCAGCTTTCTCCCTATCTATTATATTTTCTCTAATTCACTACTAAGAAACTTCGCAATCTCGAGCATACCGTATTTTCCAACAACTGCTTCAGCGTCAGCATTGTAGTTTGTGTTTGTATTAATATCATAAGTAAAAATTTCACCATCGGCATTTCGAATAAACTCAATGCCCGCGATGGCGATATCATTTGCAGCCAAAACAGCCTCATACTTTTGAATAATTGGGTCATCAAAGCCCTCAATAATTTGAAACTTTGGTTTTTCCGGGGCTTTCTCTCCAACAGGACAGAACAAATCTCCAATTTGACAAGCATCAGCTGGGCACAATTCAAAGCCTTTGGACGTATCGACTTGAACTGCATATACAAATTTCCCGCCTACAAACCCACAACGTGTAATGTAAGGCTCAGGAGATTGAATGTATTCTTGAATTAATGTAATACCATCTACTGGCTCTTCAAATGCTGCACTTTCTACGTATTCTTGTAAAGAAGCAACAGACTGAAACAGTTGAACACCTAGTCCCTTTCCAGCACGGTTATGCTTCGTAATGAATAGACGTTCTTCAAATTGCGTTGCCGCTTCTATAATATGATCCTTATCAACAGCTGCAATTATGAAGCAGACAATCGAGGCAGAAGCTAAGAATAGATAGTCAATTTAGTTGATCAGGTAAACTTACGTGTTTTCTTCAAAAATGCTGGCGGTACCCAAATATTACTTAACATAGTAAAATAATATTTGGATGAGAGTCCAATACATATTATTAAAATTAAGATGGTTCAAGTCGGAGGAAGGCACCTTAGGGTGTCTTTTCTTTATAGGCTATCACCAAATCCTGTATCCATTATTCGTTCACTTTGAATACATACGGTTTAAGTTTATTATCAAATTACAAACAATGAAAGTAAAAAAATCCCTCAGATAAACAGAGGGAACCTTTAAAATTCACATTATTTTTCTTTCTTTAATCGCATTCTTCTATTTGATCGCCTTCTTCACCTGTGTTTACTGCCGAACTATC
>NZ_MAOG01000083.1:0-1227 GCF_001884205.1 Bacillus sp. NH11B
CATCAAGATTCCCCAAATTAATTTCTTTCCCATCTTTTTTTACAAATCGAAACGTAATTTTTTCATTGTTTTCCATGTTCTCACCACCTTTGTAATATTAAATGACTAAAGAATGATAATGGATTGGACAAGGGTATTTTTTTACAACTATGTGCACCTCGCCCACAATGAAGGGTGTATTCCTATGACTACTTTCCATCAGGCTGAATCGGATTCCTCCCACATACTCAGGTCAAGTCGTTCAGTTTTCAGCTGGAACGCCATAGCCTTAAATAAAGCTGTCTTAGTGGAAACCTCCTAGTTATGTCACTGCACTCATAATAGCTTCGCACCTCATCACCACATCAGGTTTGAAACCCGGTTGATTCGCGAATCTATTTTCCAACTCTCTCGAGAGTTTATAGCAACAGTATATAAAAAATTAATGTTATTTTATGCATAAGCAATTACCCTACAAAATAGACATTTTTGTCAAACTTTTTTACTAATTATCAATCTTTATTTTAAATCTACAGTATGTATAAACATTGTATGAAAGTTTGTTATCCCTATTATGTAGAAACTTGCTATATAGAATAATTTTTTTATATGATAAAGTTGGCTTATGCTTAAATGAAAAAAGGAGAGTGACTCAGATGACAAACCAAAATGAAACAAACGCTTTACCACCAAAAACATGTACGATTGAACGTCTCATTACGATTCAGGAGGACATTGAAAAAGTACTTGCAGGACAGAAAACGGCTACTCGCCGCAACGGGAGATATGCGGATGTCGGGGAAGTGATGGAGTTTCAAGGTCACCGGTATGTTGTGGAGAAGGTCTATTCGCAGTCACTTGGCGAATTGACTGATGAGCATGCACGTCAAGAAGGCTATGCGAATGTGGAGGAATATAAACAATCTATCCTGTCGCTTCACCCTGGCATGCCGTGGCTGCCAAATATGAGAGTTTGGGTTCATGAGTTCCATCCCATCGAAGGTTAATGTGATTTAAGGATGGACATATTGTATCGACTACTTCTGTATGTACATATTTTTAGTGTAATCTTATCCATCGGCCCGTTTTTTGTATTGCTTCCGCTCATCAAAAAATTGCGGGCTACAGAGGACCGAACACAGCAGGCTTATCTGGATGTATTCCGATTTTCGGTCAGGCTGGCCAAGCATGCCGGGCATGTGCTGGTTGCATCCGGGGTTCTGCTTGTACTGGCGGGCCCTTGGACTT
>NZ_MAOG01000084.1:0-5543 GCF_001884205.1 Bacillus sp. NH11B
CCCCTTGGATTATGATGACCCTTATTCTCATGGCGAGTTCAATATTTTTCCTGGCCCGCGCCTTTTCTCCGACCATTCGAAAATTCAGCGAAACGGGACAAGACGAGAACGCCTTGATTCAATTGTTGCGGCGTTCTGTTTGGATTTACATTGTTCTTTTAATGGCGATGTTATGGTTCATGGTGACAAAGCCTGCGCTGTGGCAAGGGTGATAGATCTAGGGCGAATAGCGGCTTGCCGTTTGAATTCGCCAGGCAGCATGGAACAAGGCGTAGGTGTTAAAAAAAGTTTGATCATTTTATTTAATATATCTATTTTGTCCCGTAGATAAATCAGTTTTACTGAAGTATCCATTTCTTTTATCTACTTTGCCTTCTAGGTCTAATTAATCTTTTATAAGAAGAAATTATTTACGCCAAATGATTCAATCCATACACTAAGATTCTTAAGAGATTCAACATAAATAAAAATAGTAGCGTGAGCTGATCGTTTGGCTTAAGCTACTATTTTTTATTTGGTTCTTGAAAGATGCTACTATGTGCTTCTGAATCGCGCTGTGGTGCTATGCGTTTAAAAAGTGTACCTTTAAAAGGAACCCGTTATGGATTCCTTTTTGTAATGATATGCATCGTTTCTATTCCTGAAAGAATAGATTTTACTTTTCCATACTAATCACTTCCTTTTTTAGAGTACTAGTATCAGTATGTCCAAGTTTTGGAGTGTTTGCACCAGAACCCTATTCTTCTTCTAAAATAGCGTAATAATACTCATCCCACCATTCATTTCCATGTGGTATACACTTCCTGAAATAGCCTTCTCTTCTCATTCCAATCTTCTCCATCACTCGATATGATGGGGTATTCTGTGGCTGACATGTAGCTATAATTCTATGTAATTTCATTTCCTTAAACCCATATTTCAATGTAGCTTTTGCTGCTTCAGAAGCATATCCTTTATTGAAATATTTAGAATTGAACACCCAACCAATCTCATAAGTATGTTCACCAAAATATTTATGAAAAACAATATGACCAATTAGGATATTGTCATCTATTAATACCACAGGAAAGTTCTTAGCATTTTCACCAATGTTTTCATTCACAAAGTTTCTTGTATCTTCTTCAGTAAAAACCCCTTCGGGTATGTATTTCATAACATTGATATCTGATGTATACTCATGGACAGCTTGCCAATCTTTGAACTCAAATTTTCGTATTAATAATCTGTCTGCTTTTACAAACATTTACTTTTCCCCCTCAAAAAATAGTAACTTTATTTCAAGTCAACATTTAACCGGAAAAACAAAAAGAACTTGTAGGAATCCCTACAAGTTTTTTTGTTTAAGGTGAATATACGGGACAAACAAACTATCTTACAGGTTCATCTTAGAAACTACAGGGGTAATGCTTTGACAAATATATTATATAACAAATATTGACATCCATAGATTTTAATTTCGAAAATTATGTGAATTAAGAAAATAAAATAGTATATCATTTTCGCTTCCTAAAAAATCCATTTGTTCATTTCGTATAAAACCCTTTAAAACAATATCAACATCATAATAATATTCATTCATAGGTATAGATAACTATACTATTCTAATGCGTTCGTATAACAGATGTTTCCATTATATATTTTGCGAAAAGTTTAAATTGTATATTTTTTACAAAAAATTAGGTATAATTTTCGTTGAAGAGCAATCTGTAAGTCCAATTAAATTATGTGCTAAATTTACATGGGATATGCAACACATATTCGGAAAGAGATAATGTACTTGTGGACAGTACGAGGAGGATTTTTATGGTCAATAATTATATAAATGAAAAAGATCATCTTTTTTATAAAAAACGTTTTTATAATGTTTTAGCTTCAATTCCTTTAGTAGTTAACGCGCTAATAGTAATATATTTATTAGAATTGGGATTAACTTATTTTGTAACCTTTACTGGCATTGCAGTAATAACTTTATTAATTCAGTTCATTTATTATTATTCAAATTGGAAAAAATCTTTTAAGTAACTTTTCTAATAGTTTTATGAATAAAAAGTCTCTTCAGAGATCTGAAGGGACTTTTTGAGATTTCTAGATACATGGACTACTGATAAGTGGTGTTATTGTAGCTTTGAAATAAAGTTTGATTAAAAAGTAAACGTCAAGTAACTCTAAAATCAACCTTTGTTGTATATTTTTGAGTTACTTGACGTTTACCAATTTAAATGACTTTGATGCGGTGATTTAACGATAAAAAAGAGACAACTCAAAAACTTGATGCTCCTTGTTCTTTGAGTCGTCTCTTTTAATATCATGAATAACATAGTCTAATTTCATTGCAGAAAGAATCGTATTATGTATTTCTCAATTCACGCATCCCAAACATTTACAAACTAATTTATGTTTGAATTTCTTTCATCATCTCCTAAGTTACGGAAGTTACTATCATTCGTATTATCACAACCGTTACTGCTATCCTAGTTCCCCGATGATAAATCTGAATCACTATCTCCAGACTTTTTTCTTTCACTCGTATTCCTATTCACATTCTTGTTTTGCCATACAAACAGCTGATAATACAAGACAATGAAAACAATCATTAACATCCCAAGTAATAAATCCCCCAAAAAGCCCCAAGACACAAAAAATATAGATATAATGCAGTAAATACAAATTGCAATGATGACATATGAAATTTTTGCTATCAAACGTAACATTATTTGAATAAATGTTGGTTTCGATTCTATTTCCTTCATTTTTCTTCTACTATTCTTCCTATTTTCTTCTGGCCATATATCATCAAACAGATGGAAATACAAGATAAAAAAAGGAATGACTGCAACCTCAACTGGAAGTTCACTCCAATAATCCGGAAGTATCACATACTTAACTATAGAAATAATAAACAATACAATGATGGCATATAAGATTTTCGCCGTCAATCGTAACATTATTTGAATAAGTGTTGGTTTCGAATCCGCTCTCTTTCTCTTCTTTTTAATATTTTTAGCATAATGATTATAACGTTTTCTTTTTTTGCTCATATTTCCCCTCATTTTTCCTTTTCCGCCTCTTGAACTACCTCCACTTTCACTTCGTTTAGAAGAGGGGGATTCCTAAGTAAAGAGTTCTATCGAACTCTAATTTATTAGGCTATCTCCACAGTCCTTGCGGTTAGAAGCCTTATTGCTTCATTCTTTAGATTGATACTTGCGTTAATATCCCTATCATGGTGTGTACGACAAGAAGGGCAGTCCCATTTACGTAGGTTTAGATTTTCTCAAAATACCCATACTCCTTTTAGATGTTCGATCAACTTATAAAATTTCTTTTATTAAATACCAATCTGATATGAAGTTCACATAATCACCGTTAGCGGAAGTTATTTAAAAACGCTTGTTGAAAAAATTTCTTTGTATCATCATGACTTAGAATTTCTAATAAATTAGGTGTTTGAAAAAATTCTACATGACTTATTTCACTATCTTTTGGATGTAAATCTATTCTGTCTCCTATGTACTCTACATAAAACATAGTGGTTTCTTGTTTTTCATAACCCAGTTTCACCTGGATTTCTTTAGGAAAAATAAAACAAATTTTTTCTTCAAATTGCTTGATAACCCTAAACTTTTTGGAGCCGGTTTCCTCTTCAAGTTCTCTCAAAATAGCACTTACTAAGTCATGGTCTGAATGTTTAACCCCTCCTTTAGGAAAGTCCCATTCACCCTTTGACATTTTATGTTCCTCTATTGTATCGCTAATTTTCACCTTATGTACCAATAAAAATTCATCCCGTTGAACTATGATTGCTCCCACCGCTTGTCTAATCATCTTATCGTAATTTCCTTAAAAGAACCTTATTCCGGATGTTATTTGGATTCTTAGCCCATTCCAACATTAATTCTCTCTGTTTGATAGCCAAGTCTTCAAATGGTTCACTAATATGTTCGATCTTGTTAAAGCGTTCTTCAAAGGCACGAGTATTATTTATCTTGAGATACCCACCAAATCCTTTGTCATCATTTAAAGCCCATACTACCTTTGTGAAATGAGAGAAAAGTATAGCTCCAGTACACATAGGACATGGCTCAAGTGTTGTGTAAATTGTAATGGGCAATCTGTTTTCTTTTGCTAATAGAAGTTTCTTTCCTGCTGCTCGTATCGCATCAATTTCAGCATGAGCGGAAGCATCATCTTGAGTATGTACTCTGTTTCGTCCTTTACCCAATATTTCATTATTTGATCCAACAATAATAGCACCTACTGGATATGTATTCTCTTCCATTGCTTTATTTGCTTCTTCTAAGGCCATTTCTAAAAACAAATAATCCGTTTCACTCACCAACATAATCTCCCCCTTTTAAATCCAATTATATCAAAAGGAAATTCTAAAAAATTATGAATATCTTATTCATGTAAAGTTATCATAACGCCCTATTATCGGTAGCAAGGAAAAGGAGGAACCCTTATGAGAGTAAGGGTTCCTCCTTTTTTGTTCTAGGGATCTATGCTTTTTTATACATTCCTATTCTGGTGCGGTTTTATGGCTCTCGTTTGTTACTGGATTAGCCGAAAAACCGTATAAAATCTTGTATACTCTTAGCGTACTTTTTTCCAAAATGCTGGCGGTATCCCTTCTAAGAGCGACAAAAAGGATGCACTCGTTATTGCGGATATGGTCAAAAAAGGCTATTACTCTTTCATTCGCAATACACCTGAGGCCTTTGAAGAGCTGCGTGTTTATCTCTCAAACCGTGACTCTGTCGTGACGAGACTCGTAAGTGCTAAAAAGACAGAATACGGATGCTTCGTCTCTGCTGTTGACTGTGCAACCCATGATAAATTGGCTTACAAGCAAATGATGAATAACAAAAATCGGTATGGTAAAGAAAGCGGAACTCAATGGTTTGGTTAAACGGGAGATATACCCCGAAGTTCCGCCCAAAGTAGAATACTCTTTGACCGAATATGGGGAAAGCCTCATCCTGCTGATGGGTTTGTTGAATCAATAGGGAGAGGAACATCAGAAACTCATTGATCGGTCGGAACGCATCTGCTAAAACAATGAGGGAAAGCGACTGCTTTCCCTCATTATATTGATATGGCCAAACGCAGAATAAGATCGTTGTTACGCGTATCTGAACCGCGCCAGTGTTCGTGAACCCCACAGGAATGTGACGATTATCGCCGCAAGGGTTGTTACAACACCGGTTATGTCCTGGACATAACTCGCATCATAGCTTGGTAGAAAAGAATCAATGACATTCAGCATTGCGTGGATGATGATGGATGCAAAGATGCTTTTTTCCGTATTGTTATACACCCAGACGATAATGACCCTTGCTGTAACGGTGCCAAGGAACCAGGCTGCAATCCATGCCGGAGAATGATGGGCCTCGATCAACGGAATAACATGCCATATTCCCCACACGCAGCCCAAAATCAGGCCTGCCCCAAGTGCTCCCCACCGCTCCTGCATCGGCTCAATCGCATAACCCATCCACCCCAGTTCCTCAAACGTGGCGGAGATAAAAAACAAAATAAAGAGT
>NZ_MAOG01000085.1:0-81457 GCF_001884205.1 Bacillus sp. NH11B
AGAACTACTTGGTCGCTCATTTGCGACTTCCTTATGTTAACATCTTCGTTTTTCGATGTCAACTAAGTTTTTCAATTTCTTTTTTGTCGTTTGTTGCGTTTCCGCATCAGCGACGTTTATTAATATATCATGCAGTATATACAGGGTCAATACTTTTCCAAAAAAAATTTCACATCCCGTTAAAAACTTTTAAAACACTTGAACGATAGCATCCTATCTCCCCATGTATTCTTTATACATGGCTATACTCCTTCTTATTTTACACCTTATCATTTCACTAGGTTTATACGAGAATGAAAATTCTGATTTTTGTGTTATATTATTATTATAGGAGCGTGGTGAGAATGGGCATTAAATATTCGAACAAAATCAATAAAATTCGGACCTTTGCATTAAGTCTAGTATTTATCGGTCTCTTCATTGCATACTTAGGAGTTTTTTTCCGTGACAACATTATTATTATGACAACATTTATGATGGTTGGCTTTTTAGCTGTTATCGCTAGTACTGTCGTTTACTTTTGGATTGGTATGTTATCCACTAAAACTGTACAAATTATTTGTCCAAGCTGTGATAAGCCAACAAAAATGCTCGGTCGTGTCGATGCATGTATGCATTGCAACCAACCTTTAACAATGGATCGAAATCTAGAAGGAAAAGAATTTGATGAGAAATATAATAAGAAGAGCTACAAATCATAGGCATACATGGGTACAATGCACCCTTACAAAACTAGACATTAGAAGGTGATTTCTTAACCAAGAAATCACCTTTTGTATTTATCTTTAATTAAATTAGGTTGTGTACTGAACATTTTAAACCCTTCTGAACCTAACGCAATTCCCCTATATAATAAAGAAAGAGGCTGACGTAAAGCCGTCAGCCTCTTTCTTTATTATATATTACGCCTTATGACACTCTGGACAAACGCCATAAATTTCTAAGCGATGACTATTAATAACGAAGCCTGTCGTTTTCGCAGCTTCCTCTTCAAGCTGTTCCAAACCTCCATAAGGAAAATCAACAATCTTACCACATTTTTCGCAAATCACATGATAATGTTGACTTGTAACATAATCAAATCTACTTGAAGCGTCTCCATAAGTTAATTCCTTTACAAGTCCAACTTCTTTAAATACACGTAAGTTATTATAAACAGTTGCAACACTCATATTTGGAAACTTACCTTCTAATGCTTTATAAATGTCATCCGCTGTTGGGTGCGTCATAGATTCCACAAGGTACTCTAAAATAGCATGACGCTGTGGAGTAATGCGTACACCCGTATTTTTCAGCATTTCTAGCGCTTCTTTTAATTCTTCTTTGACCACCGTCATGCACCCCGATTCTATACGGATTATTATTTTATAATTCTTATAAAGAGTGTACTCCTTTTCTTATAAATCGTCAATATTTCTACTATAAGTATGTGGTTTATTTTTGTATATAGCCTTATTCTTATGTATCTTCCCCCATTTTCTATACATTTACATAGAAAAAAGTGCGACATAATCGCACTTGGAATACTATCATCTGAGGAGGTATGCCCTACACTTCACTTTATGTAAGACGATAAAATATGTATAGACACTCGCCTTACTTCTATATATTTTATCTCTCCAATGGATTTACTTTATATAAGAAAGAACATCTTCAATATGTCCCTTCACTTTCACTTTACGCCACTCTTTTACAAGCTCACCGTCTTTATTAATAAGGAATGTAGAACGCTCGATTCCCATGTACTCTTTTCCAAAGTTCTTTTTCAATTTCCAAGCATCGTACAATTCCGCTACCTTATGATCTTCATCTACTAAAAGCACAAATGGAAGTTCATGCTTCTCAATGAATTTCAGATGTCTGTTCGCTGAATCAGGACTTACACCAAGAATAACTGTATCTTTCTCTTGAAATAATCCATATGCATCTCGAAAATCACATGCTTCAGTTGTACACCCTGGAGTCATATCTTTCGGATAAAAATATAGAACTACGTTTTTACCACGAAAATCAGCTAAGCGAACTTGTTCCCCGTTACTTCCCTCTAATGTAAATTCTGGAGCCATTTCTCCTACTGTGATCATTGTTATCACTCCTATTCTTTTCTTTTACTATATCAAATGCGATCTTATTTTTCATTGTCTATTACAGACCTCATTACAAAAGCAAACGGTAGTGTATATCCAATTAGCGCTTCTGCAATCGCAATCCATCTCCCTATTCCAATCGGAGCTATATCACCGTACCCAACGGACAATAAAGTAACTGCGCTAAAATATAAGCAAATTTCTACAAGTTGAAAAGATTGAGCATGCAAGCTTTCTCCATCTTCTTTTAAAACTGCAAAGCCCATTTCTTCTAATACAACATAACTTAACCCAAACGCAATCAATACCGTTGTATAAATTAAAAATAAGGAGGCTAAATTATAAAGCGAAAAGAAACGCCTAGAATCTGAATATGAACTCCATAACAATTGGACACTTCTCAAAATAGCAATTGCTGCAACTAATAGAATAAATCCCCATAACATGTCCTCCACCTCATTTTATATGTATGAGACAGCCATTGGATTTATCCCTTAGAAACAAACAAGCTTCTATAATTAATTCCCAGCACCCCGGTACCTTTTTACCCCTTGATTCCAAAGAGTTATTGCAATCGTAAAACAGATAATACCAACGAATGGTGTTGCAAACGCATAGCTATTCCACTCTGTTTTTCTTAAAAAGTATGCTGCTGGATATACCCCCACAAATGCAAACGGTAAAACAAACGTTAAAATAAAGCGAATAACACGGTTATAAATATCAACAGGATAGCGTCCATAATTCCCTATGTTATACATAAGCGGCATAATCGAACTTTTCGCATCCGACCAAAACCCAAGGCTTGCAAGCGTAACAAATATCCCGCCATACACAAGCGCCCCTCCCCCTACCATTAGTAGGAATAAGAAGAAATCATACCAGTAAAAAGATAACTGTAATTCTACTGCTGCATATCCCATTACAATAATTCCTGTAATCGCTCCAATTAAAGATTCAAGTTCCATTCTTTCTAATATAATTTGAAACAAACTATGAATCGGTCTCGTTAATATACGGTCCATTTCTCCTTTAATAATGTAACGATCATTAAAGTCCCATATGTTAAAGAAAGCTGAGAAAATGGCAAACGGTACTAAAAAGAAACCATAAATAAAGATAACTTCTTCTCTACTCCAGCCTTTTAATGCTTGCGTATGTCCAAACACAACGAGAATAAAGATTAAATTAACAGCCTGCAGTGATAAATCAGAAAGTAATCCAACGATAAAATCGCCCCGATACTCCAATTTTGTTTTTATATATTGGCTTGCATATTGCAAAAATAGGTTTATATATATCATCTCATCATCCCCCTTGTACAATTAGACGTTTTCTCGCCGTTCTCCACATGAGTACAATTGGAATAATAAGTACAATTGCCCAAATTACTTGGAATAATAATGCCTCATACAATTTACTTCCTTGTATACCTTCTGAAAAAATCATACTCGGAATATAACTAATGGCCTGAAACGGTAAAAATACCATTGCTTTTTGGGCCCATAACGGATAAAAACTAATCGGTAATAATAAACCAGAAAATAAATCGATAACAACTCGTTTCGCATACATAATTCCACTATTATTAAATAAGAAGAATGTGAGCATTCCGGTCATTAAATTTATTTGTGTATTAATGATAAAACTAAATATTAAAGATAAGAAGAAAAATAACCACGTTTGAAAATCCGTTGTAATTTGCAATGAAAATAATAAGGTAACGATAACCATACCTGGAATTGAAAAGAATGCAAAACGAAATATCCCTTCACCGAGACCTTGCATCACTTTCATCCCTAAATAGTTATATGGACGAATCAGTTCTACCGCTACACGTCCTTCTTGAATTTCCATCGCAATTTCTCTATCTATATTATTGAAATAAAAAGCACGTGCCATCCATGCGATCGCAATATACGTAGTCATTTGCGAAATAGATAAACTTTCAATATTCTCTTTTCCACTATAAATTGCTTGCCATAAAAAATAATACGCACCGATATTAATTGTATAAATTAAAATCCCGCTGTAATAATTTGTACGATAAGCAAGCATCATTAAAAAGCGAATACGAATCATTTCAATATACTTACCCATGCTTAATACCTTCTTCATAAATGTTACGAATAATTTCCTCTGTAGACACTTCGTTAATTTTTAAATCTTTAATTTGAAAAGCTTGTACTACTTTAGAAATAAGCATTGAAATAATAATTTCTTCATTCGGGATTTTAGCAACCCACGCATTTTCCTCTTTCGCTTTTGACCAAACGACATGACTATCTGGCATAACCATTGATAAAGCCTGATAGGAAACTGGTGCAATAAATTGAAAATGTATTTCCTTCTCTGCTCCCCACTGCGCACGAAGATTATTTAAAGAACCGTCATACATAATGTTTCCTTCATCAAGCATGATGACACGTTCACATAAAGCTTCAATATCAGTAATATCATGTGTTGTTAATAAAATTGTTGTTTTATAACGTTCATTCATCTCTTTTAAAAATTCTCGTATTTTCAGTTTCACAAGAACATCAAGTCCAATTGTTGGCTCATCTAAAAATAATAATGGCGGATTATGAATTAATGCTGCTGCCAATTCACAACGCATTCTTTGACCAAGAGATAATTTCCGCACCGGTTTATCCAATAAAGGACCGATATCTAACGTTTCAATTACGTGCTCCATATGTTCCTTATACTGAGCATCCGATACACCATACACTTTTTTGAGTAAACGAAACGATTCTTGTACCGCAATGTCCCACCATAACTGCGAGCGTTGACCAAACACAACACCAATTGTTCTTACAAAGTCTTCTCTTTGTTTATGTGGATTCATTCCATTTACTGTAATCTGCCCTGATGTCGGAGTCAAAATCCCCGTAAGCATTTTAATTGTTGTTGATTTACCAGCACCATTTTCACCGATATAACCAACCATTTCACCTTGTTTTACAGTAAAAGACACATCATTTACTGCTGGTACTATTTTATAATTACGATTTAATAAATCGCGAAATGCACCCTTTAAACCCGGACGACTTGAATAGGCTGTAAACTCTTTACGTAACCCTTGTACCTCAATTACCGATTTCATAATCGGACCCCCTTCCTAAATGCCACAACGAATAGTTTACCCAACTGCCTTCTCTATCACAAACAATACGTCTTTTCGAAAAACATGTTAGAATAATACATAGATTTTTGTAAGGAGATGAATGGTAGTGAAATTCACAAAATCAGAAGCATTACATAAAGAAGCTTTAGAACATATCGTTGGCGGTGTTAATAGTCCTTCCCGTTCTTTTAAAGCAGTTGGCGGCGGCGCTCCTGTTGCAATGGAACGCGGGAAAGGCGCTTATTTCTGGGATGTAGACGGAAATAAATATATCGATTATTTAGCTGCATACGGTCCTATTATTACTGGACATGCTCACCCGCATATAACAAAAGCGATTACAACAGCCGCTGAAAATGGGGTACTGTACGGAACACCAACAGCACTAGAAGTAAAATTCGCAAAAATGTTAAAAGAAGCAATGCCTGCATTAGATAAAGTCCGCTTCGTGAACTCTGGTACAGAATCAGTAATGACAACTATCCGTGTTGCTCGCGCTTACACTGGCCGCACAAAAATTATGAAATTTGCTGGTTGTTACCACGGCCATTCTGATTTAGTACTTGTAGCAGCTGGATCTGGTCCTTCTACTCTCGGAACTCCTGACTCAGCTGGCGTACCACAAAGTATCGCTCAAGAAGTTATTACTGTTCCTTTTAATAATGTAGAAACTTTAAAAGAGGCATTAGATAAATGGGGTCACGAAGTAGCAGCGATTCTTGTAGAACCGATTGTTGGAAATTTCGGTATTGTAGAGCCAAAACCAGGATTCCTTGAAAAAGTAAACGAACTTGTTCACGAAGCTGGCGCATTAGTAATTTATGATGAAGTTATTACTGCTTTCCGCTTTATGTACGGTGGTGCTCAAGACTTACTTGGTGTAACACCAGATTTAACAGCACTTGGTAAAGTTATCGGCGGCGGCCTTCCAATTGGCGCTTACGGTGGTAAGAAAGAAATTATGGAACAAGTTGCTCCGCTCGGCCCTGCATACCAAGCTGGTACAATGGCAGGAAACCCTGCTTCTATGGCATCAGGTATTGCATGCCTTGAAGTACTTCAACAAGAAGGTCTTTATGAGAAACTAGATGAACTTGGCGCAATGCTTGAAAAAGGAATTTTAGAGCAAGCGGCAAAACATAACATCGATATTACAGTAAACCGTCTAAAAGGTGCATTAACTGTATACTTCACGACAAATACAATTGAAGATTACGATGCAGCCAAAAATACAGATGGGGAAATGTTCGGTAGATTCTTCAAGCTAATGCTTCAAGAAGGTATTAATTTAGCACCTTCTAAGTACGAAGCATGGTTCTTAACGACAGAACATACAAAAGAAGATATCGAATATACAATTGAAGCTGTTGGAAGAGCATTTGCTGCTTTAGCAGACAATAAATAATACTGTCATTACAAGGAAAAAAGAAAGCTCACCTTTCTTTTTTCCTTTTTCTATTTCATAAATCTCGCATTAATAGTATAATTATTCATAATTATCTGTTTTATATTCTTTTAGATCGTTATTATCTCTGTGTACAAGGTGATTTACACCTTAAATAGTAAGATTATTCATTCTTTTACAAGAGGGGGGATTGACGGATGCTCAATAAAAAAAATACATGGACACCGTCTTTATTTCGAGATTATAGAAATGCAGAACATGATGCGTGTGGAATCGTTTCCGTTATGGAAAAACGAAGAATTCCTACCAAAGAAAACATCGACCTTTGTATACAATCACTAGTCAAAATGAATCATAGAGCTGGTTTTATTAATGGCGAAGGGGATGGTATCGGAATTCATATCGACATACCAAAAGCACTTTGGAATGAAAAACTGAAAAGTAGCGGATATAATCCAACGATTGTGGATCATCCCCACTTTATCGTTGGACATTTTTTTCTAAACAAAAAAGAAAATATTGTTGATTTAAAAAATTACATTCGCACGCAATTAAACAACGAAAGCTTTACTATTGTTTTCGAAAGTGATGATGTAATAAATTCCGATGCACTCGGCCCACTTGGTAAACAGGAAGAACCTTTATTTTGGCAAGTTGCCCTTATCGCTGAAAATGGAGTTAAAAATATTGAGCAAACATTATTTGCTGTAACGATAAAAATAGAGGAAAATGAAGCGATTCACGTTGCTTCATTAAGTCGTGATCACGTTGTATATAAAGTTCTAGGTGCTGGAGATACACTTGTTGCCTATTACAACGATTTACAACACCCACTTATCGCTTCAACTATGACACTAGGACATAATCGCTATTCTACTAATACATTATCTAATTTTTTTCGTGTACAACCATTTAGCATTCTCGGACATAATGGTGAAATTAATACAATTGCCAAATTACGTGATCAAGCCGAAATGATTCATGTACCACTTACTGTCGGGGGAAGTGACTCCCAAGATTTAAACCGCACCTTAGAAACCCTTCTCGTTCAGTACAACTACAGCTTATTTGAAGCAATGGATATATTATTTCCACCAATTATTAATGAAATAAAACTTTACGAAACAAACTTACAAAACTTATACACTTATATACGTGAGGCTTGGGGGCATTTCGCCCAAGGTCCAGCTGGCATCATTTCACGTTATAAAGATGAAGCTGTTTTCAGTGTCGATTCTCTTGGATTGCGCCCAGTTTGGAAAGTAGAGACAGAGAGCTCCTATATTTTCTCTTCTGAACCTGGAGTTGTATCACCAACTGAGTATGTAGCAGAGCCGAAACCACTCGCGCCTGGAGAAAAAGTTGGACTAAAATGGAATGAACAAGATGAGCTTAGTCTCTATGAATACGACAGTTATCAAATTGAAGTATATAACCGTTTTAAGAAACGAATCGATATTACCAATTATCATGTAAACTTATCTATCCCTGAAACGAAAGAAATCCAGGGGTTATGTGATTCTGTTCAAGTTGAAACGAAGCAATACGTTGCTTTCGGCTGGGATCGAGAACATATTCAACTCCTTGAACAGATGGCAACAAAAGGTGTCGAACCAATTCGTTCACTTGGGCATGACTCACCACTTGCCGCACTTGATACAGATAGACGAAATATTGCCGATTTCATTAAGGAAAGTGTAGCCGTTGTGACAAATCCAGCCATCGATCGTGATCGAGAAGTGGAACACTTCTCCACACGTACTGTACTCGGAGAACGTCCAAGTTTATTAGATAACTCTAAACAACCATTTGTAATCGAGATGCTTTCTCCAATTATTTTAGAAGGAAATTTAGCTCAGCCTATCGCGGCAGACTTACAGACGATTACGTACGAACAACTTATACAGCTATTCACCACTTATAGCTCTGTCTCTACAATTTCTGTTACATTTAGTCCATCAGAAAATTTACAAAGCGCGTTAAATCGAATTAGTTCCGAAGCGATAGCAGCCGTTAAAAATGGGGCTTCCCTACTATTATTAGATGACGCTAACTCTCATCAAAATGAACTATTATGGATTGATCCACATTTAGTTACCGCTAAAGTACATCAAGCATTAACTGAAAATAACTTACGCCGGAAATGCTCTCTCATTATACGTTCCGGTGCCCTTCGCTCCTTACACGATATCGTCACACTATATGGATTGGGGGCAGACGGTATTAATCCATATTTATTATTCGCAACTGTAAATGATGGAACAAAAGCACCAATTACTAATTTGTATACCGCACTTAATAAAGGCCTAGAGAAAGTAATTTCAACGATTGGAATTCATGAATTACGCGGTTACGGTCGCCTCTTCTCCTCTATTGGATTACATGAGGAAATCGCAAATACATTACAAATTACAAATTTCTTCGGTTCAAATGATTTAGCTTTTTCACTTGAAGCAATTGCTGAAGATGCAAAAATTCGTGCCATTGATTATAACAATCCACACGTTAGAATGAGAAAATCATTTCATATATTCCCGCGGATTTGGAAAGCAATTGGTGATGTTGCCAAAGGAAACTCTTATGATGATTACCGAGAAAAGTTAAGTGAATTAGAAGAAAATAACTCTATCGCAATCAGGCACCTTATTCAAACAAAACAAACAAAACATGTAATTCCGACTGAAGAAGTGTCCATCGGCATACACAATCATGATTTACCATTTATTATTAGTTCCATGTCATTCGGTTCTCAAAATGAAATAGCCTTCCGTGCATATGCAGAAGCTGCTGATCAGCTAAATATGATTAGTTTGAACGGTGAAGGTGGCGAAATTAAAGATATGATTGGCAAATATCCAAATACACGCGGACAACAAGTTGCATCTGGTCGATTTGGAGTAAACGCTGAACTACTAAATTCATCAAATTTAATTGAAATAAAAATTGGTCAAGGAGCAAAGCCTGGTGAAGGTGGACATTTGCCTGGTTCAAAAGTAACTGCCAAAATCGCTGAAGCACGTAATGCTACAATTGGTTCGGATTTAATTTCACCTTCTAACAACCATGATATTTATTCAATTGAAGACTTAGCCCAAATGATTACAGAAATTAAAACGGCTAATCACCTTGCAAAAGTAGCTGTGAAGGTCCCTGTCGTTCCTAACATTGGAACAATTGCTGTTGGTATCGCAAAAGCTGGTGCTGATTTTATTAACATTAGCGGATTTGATGGCGGAACAGGCGCTGCACGTATTCACGCATTGCAACATGTAGGTCTTCCTGTAGAAATCGGTGTTAAAGCTGCTCACAATGCGTTACTAGAAGCAGGTATGAGACATAAAGTAGAAATTTGGGCAGATGGTGGTATTCGAAGTGTAAATGACGCCTTAAAAATCATGCTTCTTGGAGCAAACCGAATTGGATTTGGTACATTATCAATGATTGCAATCGGCTGTACAACTTGCCGTGGTTGCCATCTAGATACTTGTCATGTTGGAATTGCAACACAAATTGAATCTGAAGCTCAAGCAAAAGAACATGGACTGCGCCGTTTCGTTCCACGTGAATTAGAAAGCGCAGTTGCCGGGTTATTAAACCTATTCACTACTTTCGGTACAGAACTAAAGCGTTTAACAGGGCAGCTCGGTTACACAAACTTACAAGATATTGTCGGGCGATCAGATTTATTAGAACAAATTCGAGGCAAGAACTTATTAGACTTACGAAACTTAATACAAACGATAGAAGATTCATCCGTGAAAATAACGGAATCTGTACAAGAAAAACAATTTGAATCAACTAATTCTCTCCAGTCAAAAGAATTAGTAAGCGTCGGCGTAGAGCAACGTGTAATGGGCGGTCTAGAATCCTGTTATCGTGTTCGTAGTAAATTATATGAAAACACTCATCTTGAACCACTTACATTAAAGTATACAAACGGTTCTGTTCCTGGAAACGGATTAGGCGCGTACAATAGCGAGAACTTATTTATACACGTAAACGGCGGTGCGCAAGACGGCATTGGGAAAACTTCATTTGGTGGTGGCATTTATATAACGAAAGCAAAAGGAAAAGATGGAACATATTATAACGGTTCTGTCGGAAAAGGATTTGGATACGGCGCTCAAAAAGGTGCATTATACGTGCAAGGTAACGCTGATGCTCGTGCTGGTATTCGCCTTTCTGGGGCAGACATGATAATTGGAGGTAGAATTACAAAACCACTCCGTGAAAAAGAACAAGGGAATATAGGCGTATATTCCAATATAAAAGGGTTTGCTTTTGAATATATGACAAATGGTCGTGCTCTTGTTTTAGGAGATCCTGGCCCATGGATTTGTGCCGGCATGACTGGTGGTGTTGTTTATTTACGTCATGAGCCAAACTTAGGTTTAACAGAGCAAGCCTTAAAACAAAGAATCGCTAAAGGTGCAAATGTAACATTGCAGCCAATTAGCAAAAATGGTTTGCAAGATGTAAATGAATTATTATTAGACTACATTCGTGTATTAAATGAGCATGAACAATATGAAGAAGTCGCTTTATTAACACCATTATTAGATAATATCCAGCTTCACTTCTATGAAATTATCCCGAAAAAAGAACAGGCGGACCCATCTATCTCAACTGAATGATAAAGTGAAACTTTAATCAGTGGAGGGCCATCTCCCACTGATTATTAGCCTTCACCAATCGGGCATTAATGCGGGATATGTACAATATTTATTTTCATAAAAAAATTGACGAAGCAAGCATCGCATAGTAATCTATAATAACAATTTGAAACCTGCTGAATTTCAGCAGGTTTTTTTATTAAAGAATAGATGTTTAAAGAGAATTTGGAGAAATTATAAACTGATTGTAATTTATTTATTAAACTTTTTAACATCACTAAAATATCACTTGCTAACATATTGTAATGAATGTATAGTATCATGTTGTACATTCATTATGACAAGAGAAAGGATATCAATAAGGGTATGAAACTTGGTGCTCGCATTTTAAAAACGGGTATTGCCATTACATTAGCTTTATTTGCTTGTATTTTACTTCACTTACCGAGTCCGGTATTTGCGGGAATCTCAGCTATCTTCGCTGTTCAGCCGTCTGTATACCGTTCGTATTTAACGGCACTTGAACAAATTCAAGCAAACGTAATTGGTGCGGTATTCGCTATCGTATTTGCTACTGCTTTTGGACATAATCCTTTTATTATTGGATTAACATGTATATTAGTAATTGCTCTTACATTACAATTACGATTAGAAAACACAATATCAATCGCTCTAGTTACAGTTATCGCCATTATGGAGTATCAAGGCGAAGATTTCTTTAATTTTGCCTTACTTCGCTTTGCGACGATTATGATCGGAATTATTGCGGCTTCACTTGTAAATTTAGTATTTATGCCGCCAAAATACGAAACAAAGCTTTATCACCGTATCGTTGATAATACAGAAGAAATTGTGAAATGGATTCGAATGAACAGCAGGCAAGCTTCTGACTTTACAACGTTAAAAACTGATATTGATCGTATGAAAGAAAAAATGATCAAACTAAACCATTATTATTTGCTGTATAAAGAAGAAAGAAGCTACACGAAAAAGGTACAGTTCGCAAAAATTCGTAAGCTCGTTTTATTCAGACAAATGCTTGCAACAACAAGCCGTGCTTTAAGTACGCTAAAGTCATTACACCGTACTGAAAATGAACTGCGCTATATGCCAGAAGAGTTTCAGGAATCTATTCAAAACGAACTTGATTCATTAACGCATTACCATGAACAAGTTTTATTAAAATTTATTGGTAAAGCAAAAAAACAACAATCTGTTGAAATGCTTGATGAAGTTGAAACAGCTAAACAAGAATTAATTGATATCTTTATGGATTATCAAAACAAGGATGATGAGGAAGCATATAAAATATGGTTACACCTCTTCCCTCTTATTTCTTCAATTATTAACTATAGTGAAGAAGTAGAACATTTAGATTTACTTGTGGATAGCTTCTACACATACCATAAACCAGAAACCGAACTCAAAATCGACGATAAAAAAGAAGACGAATAAAAAACAGCTCCTTTTATGCTAAAGGAGCTGTTTCTGTTATATGTTGAAGCTGATATAAATTATAATAATATCCTCTTCTTTTCATTAACTCTTCATGAGAACCTGTTTCTTTAATTTCGCCATCTTCAATGTAAATAATTGTATCGACATGTGTAATCGTCGCTAATCGATGTGCAATTATAATCGTTGTCCGATCTGCCGCTAACGTTTGCAGTGCCTCTTGAATATATCGTTCATTTTCTAAATCTAAAGCGGAAGTTGCTTCATCTAATATAAGTACAGATGGATTCTTTAGAAAAACCCGCGCGATTGCTACACGTTGTCTTTGCCCACCCGATAATTTCACACCACGTTCCCCAACGACAGTATCGTAGCCCTCTGGCAACTCTGTAATAAAATTATGAATTTGTGCAGCTTTGGCAGCTGAAATCACTTCCGCCTCTGTAGCTTTCGGATTACCATATAAAATATTAGCCCCGATTGTATCGCTAAATAATAAATTATCTTGTAGCACAATTCCAATATGACTACGTAAATTTCTCATATTATACTTTCTTACATCTATCCCGTCTATATAAACTGCACCTTCAGAAACATCATAAAAACGTGGAATTAAACTAGCAAGAGATGACTTTCCTCCTCCACTTGCCCCTACAAGCGCAACCTTCTCTCCTGGTCGCATAATTAATGACAGATTATGCAATATTTCTTTTTCATCCGCATTATAACGAAAAGAAACATTATCAAATATAACTTCTCCATCTAACCTTTTCGTTTGCACCGCATTTGGTACATTAACAATATCGTATTTTTCATCTAACAGTTCAAACACTCGATCCATCGAGGCGAAAGATTGCGTTAATGTTGTAGATGAATTAACGAGGCGACGAAGCGGACTATATAAACTATCCATATATCCAACAAAGGCCACCATAGTCCCCAGTGTTAATGACCCTTGAATTACCTCATACGCCGCAAAACCAATAACGAGTAACGGCCCTAAATCCGTTAACGTATTCACTGCCGAAAACGTTCTCGCCGTCCAACTTGTATGCGCTAGTGCTTTCGTTAAAAATTCATTATTTCTCTTTTCAAACTGGCCCCTTTCATACTCTTCTAATGCAAAGCTACGTGTCACTTGCATCCCTTGAATACGTTCATGTAAATATCCTTGCATCGTTGCTAACGCTTGTGAACGTTCTTTCGTCAATTTTCGGAGACGTCCGAAAAAATATTTCACTGCAACAACATAAATAGGTAAAATCAATAAAGCAACAAACGTTAACTTTATATTCATAGAAAACATAACAATAATAGCAATCGCAATTGTTGCAGTATCTAACCAAACATTCATTAAACCGGTAATTACAAAATCCTTCGTTTGCTCTACATCATGGATTACACGTGAAATAAGCTCTCCTGTTTTTGTGTTCGAATAATAACGCAAGCTCAATTTTTGCAAGTGACCAAAAATATGTTTCCGCAAATCATATAGTATTGTATTGGCGATACGTTGCGCGAAATATTGACGATAATATTCAATCGGTGGCCTTAATATTGCAAAAATAAAAAAAGCTATCCCAATCGCCGTTATTAATTGGGACGTTTTATCTTGAAGTGAACCCCCGCCTTGAATTACATCGTCGATAATATACTTTAATAACCACGGCATAATAAGCGGGATACCGAACTTAACTAGACCGATAACAATTGTAATAGCAATAAGCCATCGATATGGTTTAACAAATTGTAAATATCTTTTTATACCTTGCACATAATCCCCCCTCTAATAGGACAAACCTGCCGGGAAATCCCCTGCAGGTTTGTTTTAATTTCTGTACATTAAATATCTTTCGTACCACATATCTACGAAATCCGGTGCAAATGGACCTTTTCTTTGATGAATCCACTGTGTTAAATGCGCTACATTTCGTTTTAAAATTGTATCAATAACAGGTGGATACTGCATGATTTGACTATGCTTTTCATACTCATCTTCATCTAAAAGGGTATATGTCATATCCGGATACACTTTAATGTCTAAGTCGTAATCAATATACTTTAATGCTTCAGAGTCATATGCAAAAGGAGAGCTTAAATTACAATAATAATATACTCCTTCTTCTCTCAGCATTCCAATCACATTAAACCAATAATTAGCATGGAAGTAACAAATCGCAGGTTCGCGAGTAATCCATGTTCGACCATCTGATTCCGTAACTACTGTACGATCATTTGCTCCGATCACAAGGCTCTGCGTCCCTTTTAAAATTGTTGTCTCTTCCCACATTCTATGAATGGAGCCATTATGTTTATAACTATGTATTTGTACCTTTTCTCCTTCTTTGGGAAATCCCATATATGCTCCCTTCTTTCAACCGCAAATGCTTTTCTTAAGTTGTCTTAACTACCCCTTGAACTGCATTCACTTTTTTTCTATTATAACTTTTTTGTCAAAATTTTAAAACTAAAGCGATAGGACACTTGTTTTCATGAGGAATATAATGAAGTTTATATTATTGAATACCACATCACTAACCCTTTTAACGAAGGAACATTTCCTATGAATTAGCAATACGTATTTTAGAAGATCAAACGAAGATATAACAAAAAGAAAAGCCCCCTCACCTCTGTTTAAGAAAGGACTTTTCACCTAAAATCAACAACATATTTCACCCTTAATTTGAAATTGTTTTTTCGGTTTCAAAAGATTGAATCACATTATTCGTTTGCTGTTCAAATTTTTCATGTAAAAGTTTTAATGCTATTTCTGTTCTATATATTTCTTGACGGATAAAATGCAATTCTTTTTTATCGCACGTATCCCTTTCACTCATTTCAATTTGCTGATACTTCTCTAAATGCGATTGTAACTTTAAAAGCTCATCCATCGTTTCCAACTGCTCTCCTACCAACTTATCAAAATCGTTCATCACTTACCCCCTTTTAAATTCATTCGCCAGTTATAATTCCTATTACATATTTCTAATCGCGCACTTCTTTCTCCTTTGACTACATTTGTTGACTTATTAGAAGTTATGTCGTTCCCTTTATTTTCATTACAATGACCCGCACACATAGAAAACACTTCTCTCGAACGGAGAAGTGTTTTTCCATCATTACTGATTTGAGCTAGAAGATTGTGATTGTTTTGCAGCTGATTGTGCATTTTGTTTTTTCACTGCATACACATCTGTTTCAGTTGCAAACTCTGTACCATAACTAGCATTTGCACTCTGAGCAGCAGAAGCTTGTGCTTTCTGTGCCTCTGATTGTGCGTTCGCTTGTTTTACTGCTTGTACATTCGTTTCAGTCGCAAACTCTGTACCATAGCTAGCATTTGTACTTTGAATGCTAGCACCAGAAGTTGCCTTATTATAACCTTGTTGTTTTTTACTCATCTTTCTCACCTCCACAATCAATAATGTAACCAATTCACTTAGAAGTTATCCTTAATTTTCTTTTAAAAAATTCACGCATATATCTCTTATCACTCATTCAAACTACATATGATGGAGGTGGGAATATGTATACTGGACGTGATATGACTGAGCTAACTATGATTTCCAAAAATGAATGGAACAAAGATGAATTGGCTCATTTTCATCATTCATTTCAGCAA
This sequence comes from Bacillus sp. NH11B, assembly GCF_001884205.1. Classification (NCBI taxonomy): domain Bacteria; kingdom Bacillati; phylum Bacillota; class Bacilli; order Caryophanales; family Bacillaceae; genus Bacillus; species Bacillus sp. NH11B. The sequence continues at coordinate 16,310 of NZ_MAOG01000085.1, forward strand.
ATTATGCCTTATCTAAATGTAGAGGGACAAACGATTTATAAAGAAATTGTGAAAGAAATCGAGTCACGTGGCGGATTATAAAAGCATGGATTTTTAGCCTCGAAATACAAATTTCCCCCAATAAAAAAAACGTGTTCCAAAGTTCTAGAACACGTTTTTTCATTTATTGCATTGTAATTTTCTCCACACAATTTTCGTAAATTGTACGATGCGATTTCGAGAAAGGTAACTGTTCAAATGCTTCTTTCGATACAATTTTCAATGTATCTGTTTCCACAATATCACCGGTTACTTTTCCGTAAAATATAAATATATCCCAAGTACGATGTGTAAAAGTATGCTGTACATTCATGGCGTATTCATCAATGGAAACCGTGAGCTCAAATTTTTCTTTCATATAATCTGTAAGCTGCTCCTTCTGATTTCGGATCCCTTCGCCAAGTTCAACATTTGGAAATTCCCACATATTAGCCAACAACCCGGTATCCGGACGCTTATTAATTACGTAACGACCATCTTCAGTTTGAAGTACTCCTGCAACAAGCGGTACCATTGTAGGTGCTTTCGCTTTACTCTTTACTGGTAATTCTTTTTGAACACCCTCAGCGTATCCTCGGCAATGTTCACGTACAGGGCAAAGTAAACAAGATGGATTTTTCGGTATACAAATTAATGCTCCTAATTCCATCAAACCTTGATTAAAATAGGATGGATTTTTAGCTGAAATAATTTCACGCACAATCTCTTCAAACACTTTTCTCGTTTTTGGTTTTGCAATATCATCCCACACTGATAAAATACGAGATAATACGCGCATAACATTTCCATCAACCGCCGGCTCTGGTATACCGTATGCAATGCTTAAAATGGCACCTTTTGTATATGGTCCCACTCCTTTTAGTTTTTCGATTTTCTTTACATCGCTCGGTACTTCCCCGCCGTATACTTCTTTTACTTCCTTTACTGCTGCATGTAAATTTCGCGCTCTAGAATAATAACCTAAGCCTTCCCATGCTTTTAATACGTCTTCATCATCGGCATTTGCTAACGCTTCAAGCGTAGGAAACTTCCCCATAAAATTTGCGTAATATGGTTTTACAGCTTCCACCCTTGTTTGCTGTAACATAATTTCCGAAACCCAAACACGGTATGGATCTTTATTTTTTCGCCACGGTAAATCACGTTGTTCTTTTTCAAACCAACCAATTAAATCATTTTGAAATTGCTCTATGTTAAACTTATTTAATATTTCAAGTGTCAAACTTGATCCCCCTCATTTTTTTGCATATATGTACTATTATAAAGATTTTAGGAAAAAATTTAAGTAAGATGACATAGGAAATAGAAGGCAAAGGACTTGAGGTATCGAATAAAAAGAGTTACATTAATAAAAAACGGAGGTGGATTTCTATGGACACAGCCACTCACCTTGTTATGGGCGTTACTCTAGGCAGTTTGGCAACATTAGATCCAACCATAGCTCAAAGTGATGTTGGGCCACAAGCAGTGATGCTTGCAACAATTGCTGGTTCCAATATTCCTGATATCGATACAGTTTTAAAATTGCGTAATAACGCTAAATATATAAGAAATCATCGCGGGATTACTCATTCCATTCCTGCAGTAATTCTTTGGTCATTCCTTATAAGTGGCATCTCGTTCGCCTTCTTTTCAGACGCTCCATATCTGCATCTACTACTTTGGTCATTTATTGCCGTCTTTCTTCATGTCTTTGTGGATATTTTCAATGCCTATGGTACACAGGCATTAAGGCCCTTCACCAAAAAATGGGTAGCACTTGGCATAATTAATACGTTCGATACTGCCATTTTCTTTATCCATATACTTGCGATTGCTTGTATGCTTGTCGGATCACATAAAGGATATACTGCTTTAGCAGCGTATATATTAATGTTTGTTTACTACATCGGCCGCGTTATGATGCATCGAAATATTAAAAGTGTAGTATACAAACGTTTCAAAAATGTAGAGAAAGTAATTATTTCTCCTTCTTACAAATTTTATCATTATCATTTAGCCGTCGTTACAACGGAACATTACTACGTCGCAAGATGGCACCGCGGTAACATCCTTGTATACGATAAATTTGATCGCGTACCGTTCCCGAATACTGCCATTATGCAGGCTGCTGTGCGAGATGAAAATATATCTGCTTTCTTATCTTTTTCACCTGTATATCGCTGGGATATTTTCGATTATGATAACTATTATGAAGTTCGATTCATTGATTTGCGGTATCGAAGCAAAGATTATTATCCATTCGTCGCAATCGTTCAACTCGATCAAAATTTAAATATTATTAGTTCATATACTGGATGGATTTTCAGCGAAGAAAAACTTCGAAAGAAATTAGAATTGCTTCCACATTAAAAAAAGCGACTTAAGTCGCTTTTTTTTAATGTTTCAAATGATCTTCTTGATTGATTAAATGGCTATACTTTGGATTATTTGTACGCATTTCATGAAGGCGCGCTCCATGATTATTAATCCATGTTCGTACTACTTGCTCAGTCATTTCCTCACCTTGGTAACGACCTGATTTCGCATAAGTTGTTTGAAAATCTTCCCACAGTAATTCAACCCACGCACGAGCTTGTCCGTAAGAAAGCTTGTCATTCTTGTCTAATAATTCTTTCGTTAATGCTTCATAAATATCATTCATGTTCTAGTCTCCTTTTACCTATTTATCCCTTCATTTCTAAAGGATAGTTTCTTCTATTTTGCACATTCTATAAGTGATACTTCTTAAAGAGGTATCAACTGATGATGAGGAGGGCGTTCGCAATGGGTAAACAAGCCGAGTTTTGGTCTGAGTCAAAAAACAACAGCAAAATCGACGGTCAGCCGAAAGCGAAATCACGCTTCGCTTCGAAACGACCTAACGGCACAATTAACACGCACCCACAAGAACGTATGCGTGCTGCAAATCAGCAGGAAGAGTAGTACAGGTACAACCTAAAAAATTAACTTCCTACACGAGGTGATAAAGATGAGCTACCGTGATCGTTTAGATAGTCGTTCTGAATTATTTAACCATACGTGGACTCGTCCGAAACATGCGAAAGCGCAAGTTAACGGACAGACGCAACAGACCCAGTCTCTCATTATATTGGCCAATGAATGTAAAAAACGCCAATTTTAGAATCTCCTATCTCCTTTAACGCCTACCAAAGATGAAAACCAGAGAGATATTCGCTCTCTGGTTTTTATTTTTCTTGCAACAAGGAGATTGGTATCCCAATCTCTTCATTATCGTTTTGCTTATAACCCCAAGCAAATACCCCATTGAAGTACGTGATTTTAAATAATACACCAGGTTCTTCTACTAATTCATATGTCTCACCAATATGGAATTTGTTTATATCAGTCATGTAAGCACGGGCCATGGCTATCTTTCTCATTAACACATCGAATTCATTTACAATTCCAAGTTGCTCAGCCTTTACTGCTTGCTCCTTCAAAGCCCCAATTTCTTCTCTAAGCTCATGCGTTGTCATTTCACTGTAGCGTTTTGGCATATTCATTTTATTATTCCCCTCATCCCTCTTCACGTTTCATTTGTAAAAATATCTCTATCTCATCAATAGAGAATCCTTTTCGATATAACGCTTGTTTCATCTTATTTTCGAATGTCCATCCATCATACTTCTTATATTTCTCATAATATTTATTCCCATGATAGTGTAACGCTTCTTGTTGCTGTTCGTCATCTTTTTCGTCTTTCAATTCTTCTAGACAAATTTGAATCACATCTCTAGAATATCCTTTACGCACAAGCATTTCGTCTAACTTTAGCTTCATTTGTAAAAAGGAATGTTTTTGATAAGATCTTTTCTTCTTTTCTATAAGAACCAAAGCATTTTCAATTTGCTTCTCCTTTGGATACTCTTGTAAACTATGTGTAATGATTAGATCCTGAACACCTTTATTTAACAGCTCTCTCTTTATAACAGTGGGACCTTTTCGATTCACATTACTTTGCGTTCGCGTATATAAAATGGCATACTCTTTATCATTAATATATCGGTCATGTAATAATTTCGAAACGACTTCAGAGATGATGGCCTGTCCCACTTCTTTTTTTCGTAAAAAATCTTCTATTTCTTGTTTTGTTCTCATTTGATAGGATAAATAGGAGATTGCTTGTAAATATGCTTTTTGTACCTCTTCATTGTACAAAATATTTCCTAACGCTATTTCATCAATTTCTAAGCCTTTTTGTAATCCGTGTTTCATTAAGATTACTTGATCCACACTAAATCCGTACTCTTCACCTTGACCTTTATCAATATAAATATTAAATCGTTCTTTCGATCGTTTTTGCACTTCTATTTTTGTAATGACAGCCATACTCTCACCTCTCTACTATTTTAACATAGTCGAGGAACATTTTTGTTTTTCAAGAATATATATAATGAGGAGGAAATGATTGTGAAAATCGCAATTTCTGGTGGCTCTGGCTTTATCGGCAAATACCTTTCTAGTTTTTTTATTCAAAAAGGATATACTGTTTACATTCTCATTCGAAAAAAAACTACTAAAACTTCACACACTAACCTTCAATACGTACAATGGACACCGGATTTACAGACCTTCCCCCTCTCTTCTATCGATGTAGTTATTAATCTAGCTGGAGAGTCTATTAATAGTAGATGGACAAAGAAACAAAAAGCAGCAATTTTAAACAGTAGAATTCAAACAACAAAAGGACTCATTAAACAATTGCAAGCACTTGGTACAAAACCACACACATTTATTAACGCAAGCGCTATTGGATACTACGGAACATCTGAAACAGAGTCTTTTACCGAGCAACAAGAAATTCCAGGAAATGACTTTTTAGCAGAAACAGTATTTTTATGGGAGCAAGAAGCATCTAAAGCATGTTCTCTTGGAATAAGAACAATCTACTCAAGATTCGGAGTCGTATTAGGTGCAGACGAAGGAGCTCTTCCAAAAATGCTACTTCCCTATCGATTCTATATGGGAGGTACAATTGGATCTGGAAACCAATGGTTATCATGGATTCATATAGACGATGTCGTTCGCATGATTGACTTCATCATACACAAAGAAGAAATTGATGGTCCTCTTAATATTACAGCCCCCCTACCTATAAGAATGAAGGCATTTGGAGAAACCATTGCAACTATAATGGGAAAGCCTCATTGGTTACCTGTCCCTTCATTTATGCTTCACGCTTTATTGGGTGAGATGAGTATACTTGTACTAGAAGGGCAACATGTATTACCTATTAAAGTAATTGAACATGGGTACCAATACACATTTCCGACAGTAAACCATGCATTACAAAATATACTTTCGCATACAATGTAGTACTTCTAAAACACAGTTTTACAAGGGGTCTAGGATCCAGAGCATTACTACACAAATAACCTTTCAGTTACTTTTTCTTAAATTCCATTAACATTGTAAAGTAACAGAAATGAGGTACCTATGAAAATATTGCTCAAACAAGCCATTGTGTACCCTATTACATCTCCAAAGTTCCAAGGTGATGTACTCGTTATAGGCGAACGAATTGCTGAGGTCAAACCTTCTATTCAGCCTACTCAAGATATGACCGTTATAGATGCGCGAGCTCTTCATCTCTTACCTGGGTTTATTGATGTCCATACTCACCTTGGTCTCTATGATGAAGGCACTGGTTGGGCTGGAAATGATGCAAATGAAACCTCTGAAGTTTCAACACCGCATATCCGTTCTTTAGACGGAATCCATCCTTTTGATATTGCATTTCAGGATGCTGTACAAAATGGTATTACAACTGTTCATGTTATGCCTGGGAGTCAAAATATTATCGGGGGTACTACTTGTGTAATAAAAACTGCTGGAACTTGTATTGATCATATGATTATTCAAGAACCTGCTGGTTTAAAAATTGCCTTTGGAGAAAACCCTAAAAAAGTTCATAGTAACGGAACAAAAGAATCAATAACACGTATGGGTATTATGGGTTTACTTCGAGAATCATTCTACGAAGCACAACACTATGGACATGAAGCTGATTTTCGAATGCTTCCTATTTTAAAAGCACTTCGCCGGGAAATACCAGTACGTATCCACGCTCACCGCGCAGATGATATTACTTCTGCTCTACGCTTTGCAACAGAATTCAATCTTGATTTACGTCTTGAACATTGTACAGAAGGGCACTTTATTGTTGAAGAGCTTTCGAAACACAATTTGAAGGTTTCAGTTGGCCCCACTCTTACACGCCGTTCTAAAATCGAACTAAAAAACAAAACATGGGATACTTACCATATATTATCAAGAAACGGAGTGGAAGTTTCTATAACAACAGATCATCCCTATACACCCATTCAATATTTAAATGTTTGTGCTGCTGTCGCAGTAAGGGAAGGATTAGACGAGAAAACTGCATTGGAAGGAATCACTATATTTCCAGCGCGAAATTTACGTTTAGAGGATAGAATTGGAAGCATTGAGGTTGGAAAAGACGCCGATCTCGTGTTATGGACACATCATCCTTTCCATTATTTAGCCAAGCCTGTACTAACTATGATTGATGGGAAAATAATTTACAAAAAAAATAAAAAAAACTAGTTTATTTTTTTGACTAGATAAAGTATTATACGATTATAAACTGAATGAAACCATAATCAATTTGTGTCGTGATTATCATTTTCAAATTGATGAATGGGGAAGGCAAATGGTGCGCCACCAGCGTTATAAACTGGTTCTAGTGGGTTCGATTCCCACCCCGAAATTTTTTAAAGATTGATATAAAAATTTCGAGGGTGGGGTGCTTTTTCGTCATGCTACCCTCGTGTGAGGAGGAGTTAGTGTGTTGAAAAAACGCGACTTACACGACAGCCACGTTCTATACGAATTAATGGTGGATCCAGCTGTCTTCCCTTTTGTGCGTCAAAAGGCTTATTCTTATGAGGAATATTTATTTTTAACAAAACAAACGATTGAAGCTGAAGAGCGTGGGGAATTAATTTCACGCACAATTTTAGATGAATGGGGTAACCCTATCGGAACAATTACTTTATTTGATGTGCAAGAAAAAGCCGGATTCCTTGGAACATGGCTTGGAAAACCGTACCATGGCAAAGGCTATAATAAATTGGCGAAAGATTCATTTTTTAGCGAACTTTTCTATGAATTAGATATTGAAACAATTTTTATGCGTATTCGCAAAATAAATATTCGTTCTATTAAAGCTGCCGAAAAATTACAATATGTAAATCTAGCAAATGAAACAAGAAAAGCCGTTTATGATGAAATTAATGCAAATGAAGAAGTTTATAACTTATATGAAATTCCAAAAGATCAATATACACTTGCTACAATGCGAGATACAACATTCCAAGATGCTCATCAATTAAAAGAAGCATAGTCTAAATTTTTTGAAATGATAATTATTCAATACTAGTTTGACATATATGTATATCACCCCATGTCTTTGGAAACGATAGATAGTGACTTTAAGACACGAGGTGATTTGTAATGGATAAAAAGAAACGTGACAAAGCGAAAAACACATTATCTAGTACACAAGAAGTTCTTTATCAACGAGAATTTCGAAAAGCAGATCGTGCAGCGGGATATCGCTCAAAAAGTATTTAAAGTGAAACTGAATAATTAGAAGGTTTTCCCCCCTAATTATTCAGTTTCATTGCATAAGATTTTCCAATTAATTAGCAAAAAAGGTTCCTTATAAATAAGGAACCTTTTTTGTGGACAACTTTATCCACAAAATCCATAGAATTGTGCATAAATTCCAAAAATCTTTTGCGAATTCATTTATTTAACTAAACACCAAACGCACGAATTGTGGATAATTTTCTAAAAATTGTGGACTATGTGGATATAGTTGTTAATATTCCGATTTTACTGTCTAATGAAAGCGCGATCCTTTGTGGATAAGTTAATAATTCAGGCTTACTTTTGTTACAATAATAAAAAAACCCTCTTTAAAAGTTTAAAAGAGGGGTTTCATATTAAGTAAAAGATTCGGCAAGAGCTGGTGATTTAATAGGTATACGACTCGGCTCTGCATGATTTTCTGCCAAAATTGCATCCACGATATGACCAGCTGGTTCAGGACGATAAATACTTTTCATTGCTTCTTTCATTTGGAGAAGCTTTATATCATCTTGCAATAACGCCTCTGTTTTTGCAAAAACTTCACTATCATCACGGATTACAACTGCAGCCCCTTTTCTTTCAAAATACAACGCATTTTCATTTTCTTGTCCTGGGACAGGCTTATATAAAATGACAGGTACTTGTAATGCTGCTGCTTCGCTTAATGTAATACCACCTGGCTTCGTAATCATACAAGAAGTAACACGGAATAACTCATCAATGTTTTCAACATAACCAAATACTTTTAAAGCATCAGAACTTTGCTCCTGCAGCCCCAATAATTCCTGCTTTAAAGCTTCGTTTTTCCCACAAACGACAACTACTTGTAAGTTTGGTACTGACATAAATGACTGGCATAGTTCTTTTACACTTCCTAGCACACCATGAGCACCTGCTACAATTAGTAAAATCTTTTTATCCTTACATAACTGATATTTATTATATATAATTTCTGGATTGATCTTTAGCTCAAAACTACTACGAATCGGAATCCCGGTTTCAACAATTTGCTCTGCAGGCACACCAATATCAACCATCACTTTTTTCACATGATCGGTTGCTACAAAATAACGATCTACTTCTCGATGGATCCATATTTTATGAACGCAAAAATCTGTTAATACGTTATAAACAGGAATAGAAATACCTATTTGCTTTTTCAATTCTGGTACAGCGATGATTGGAAAGGTATTAATAACAATATCCGGTTTCTCTACCTCTAATAGCAACTTCAAACGCTTTCTTCCAAAATTCGCATACCACGATGCTATTTTTTTATCATAAATTTTCTCTACACCATAATAAAACAAACGATATAATTCTTTTCCTATCGTATAGCTTTTTAAATATAAATATTTTGTAATATCGGTTATAACTGGATGTGATTCTCCAAACAAGTCGCATACAATTACATCTTTGATTCCTTTTTGGCGAAAGGTTTGTTCTAATGTTTTCGCTACTTGCACATGACCGTTACCGTAATGTGCAGTTAATATTAAAACCTTGGGGTTTTTTATCAAACAAATCCACTCCTAGCTTTTTGTTTCTCCATATTGCATATACGACAATAGGAAAAACATTTTCCTTAAACATTACATACTCGGATTCCAATATTCCCCTGTTAGCTATGTACCTGTCGTGGATATGCAAAGCATATAAGATTGACCCCTTAATCCTATCTGTGCTCATATCTTTACATTATACTTTCCTATAAGAGCTTTCGCAATAACTTACAAATGTTCTATATTCCATGATACTCACTCTTTTACTTCTTAATTCTTTTTACTATTTTGATTTCCCTTTACAATTATGTAAATTTCTCCGCTTACTCTTTACAAAAATATGGATATTCTCTCTTCAGTATACTCTGTTCTGAATATATACTCTAGATTTTATTATAAAGTGAAACTTTAATCAGTGGGGGTTTTATTCATCCCCCACTGATTATTAGCCTTCACCAATCGGGCGTTTACTGTCCACAAATAGCGGGATAAAGAAACAAAAAGTCTAATCCAATATTTGGATTAGACTGCTTTTAAAATATGTTTCGCATGCTCAACATTTTCTTCTGTCGGTGGATTCACATCCGCAAGTGGATACTTATGTCCAAGTGCCTCCCATTTATAAACACCAAGTTTATGGTATGGTAACACTTCCACTTTCTTAACATTCGATAGACTTTGAATAAAGCTTGATAATTTTTGCAGATCCTCTTCACCATCGGTAACACCAGGAACCAATACATGTCTTACCCAAATTGGTTTCTTTTTATCCGATAAATAACGAGCAAATTGTAAAATGTGTTCATTTGGTTTCCCTGTTAATTTACGATGTTTCTTTGAATCAATATGCTTCAAATCCAATAAAACTAAATCTGTATAATCCATTAAAATATCTAGCTTATTTTGGAATTCTGGTTCTTCAGAATAACAACCGCCAGAAGAATCGATCGTTGTATGGATACCATATTCTTTACACTTTTTAAACAACTCAATCAAGAAGTCTAGCTGTAATAGTGGCTCTCCACCGCTAACTGTTATACCGCCTCCAGAAGCTTCAATAAATGGAAGGTAACATGTCACATCCTGCATCACTTCTTCAACTGTTATTTCTTTACCTTTACCGATTTCCCACGTATCAGCATTATGACAATATTGACAACGTAATAAACACCCTTGTGTAAATATGACATAACGAATCCCTGGGCCATCAACAGTACCACAAGACTCTACAGAATGTATTCTTCCTTTTACCATGTTACTTCCTCCTTTATTGAAACAGCCTCCCCCCGCTATATATTAAAAGCGGAGGGACACTTTTTTCACTTACATGCTTTCATGCATTGTACGGTTAATTACATCAATTTGTTGTTCACGAGTTAATTTAATAAAGTTAACAGCGTAACCAGATACACGAATTGTTAATTGTGGATATTTTTCAGGGTGCTCCATTGCATCCATTAATGTTTCACGATTAAATACGTTAATATTTAAGTGATGTCCTTCTTTTATTGCATATCCATCAAGCATAGATACTAAGTTGCGTACTTGTACATCATCTTCTTTACCAAGTGCTTTTGGAATGATAGAGAATGTATTAGAAATACCGTCTTGTGCATCTTCATATGGTAATTTAGCTACAGATAATAGTGACGCTAATGCACCTTTTGTATCACGTCCATGCATTGGGTTTGCGCCCGGTGCAAATGGTTCTCCAGTACGACGTCCATCTGGAGTGTTACCAGTTTTCTTACCATATACAACGTTAGATGTGATTGTTAAGATTGACATTGTATGAACAGAATTACGGTATGTTTTATGTTTGCGAAGCTTGTTCATAAATGTTTTCACAAGATTTACTGCGATTTCATCTACACGATCATCATTGTTACCGTATTTAGGGAAATCTCCCTCAATTTCGAAATCAACTGCAATACCATTTTCATCACGAATTGGTTTTACTTTTGCGTATTTAATTGCACTTAAAGAGTCTGCTACTACAGATAATCCAGCGATACCTGTTGCCATTGTACGAAGAACATTTGTATCATGAAGTGCCATTTCAATACGTTCATAGCTATATTTATCGTGCATATAGTGAATTACATTTAATGTATTTAAATATAGACCAGCTAACCATTCCATTGTCATATCGAATTTATGCATAACTTCTTCATAATCTAATATTTCAGAAGTAATTGGTGCGTATTCAGGACCAACTTGTGCTTTTGACTTTTCATCTTTACCACCGTTAACCGCATATAGTAATGCTTTCGCTAAGTTTGCACGTGCTCCGAAGAACTGCATTTGTTTACCAATTCTCATTGCAGATACACAACAAGCAATACCGTAGTCATCGCCGTAATCAGGACGCATAATGTCATCATTTTCATATTGAATTGCTGATGTTTTAATAGACATTTTCGCACAGTAGTTTTTAAAGTTTTGCGGTAACTGTTTGGACCAAAGAACTGTTAAGTTTGGTTCTGGAGCTGGTCCTAAATTATCTAATGTATGCAAGAATCGGAATGAGTTTTTTGTTACTAACGGACGACCGTCTAACGCCATACCACCGATAGATTCAGTTACCCAAGTTGGATCACCAGAGAATAGTTCATTATAATCAGGTGTTCTTGCAAATTTCACAAGACGTAATTTCATAATGAAATGGTCCACAATTTCTTGTGCTGCTTCTTCTGTTAAAGTACCATTTGCTAAATCTCTTTCAATGTAAACATCTAAGAATGTAGATGTACGTCCAAGACTCATTGCTGCCCCGTTTTGCTCTTTAATTGCTGCAAGGTAAGCAAAGTATAACCATTGGAAAGCCTCTTGTGCATTTGTAGCTGGCTTAGAAATATCGAATCCATGAGAAGCAGCCATCTGTTTTAACTCTTGAAGTGCACGCATTTGCTCAGATAATTCTTCGCGTAAACGCATTGTCTCTTCGCTCATTACACCGCCAGTTAAATTAAAATCAGCTTTTTTCGCTTCAATTAAACGATCTATACCGTACAATGCTACGCGGCGATAGTCACCGATAATACGTCCACGTCCATATGCATCTGGAAGACCAGTAATAACACCTGATTTACGAGCCGCTTTCATTTCTGGTGTGTATGCATCAAATACACCTTGATTATGAGTTTTACGCCAGTCTCTGAAAATACTGCTAAGTTCTTTATCCATTTCATATCCATACGCTTCACAAGCTTGTTCCGCCATACGAATACCACCATATGGTTGTAAAGAACGTTTAAATGGTTTATCAGTTTGGAAACCGACCACTTTTTCAATATCTTTATTTAAATATCCTGGTTCATGTGATGTAATAGAAGAAACAATTTTTGTATCCATATCAAGAACGCCACCGTTTTCACGTTCCTTTGTTGTTAAATCCATTACTTGATCCCAAAGTTTTTTCGTTTCTTCAGTTGCTTCCGCTAAGAAAGAGTCTTCTCCCTCGTAAACGTTTACATTATTTAAAATGAAATCGCGAACATCAATCTCTGCTTTCCATTTTTCACCTTTAAAGTTTTCCCACGCGTTTTTTACATTTTCTAATACTTGAGTCATCCTAATCTCCTCCATTTTTGATTAGTACAGGACTACGTTTTTTTATATAACAGCTTACACACTTAGAATACTACTTTTTTTCGAAAGTGGACGAAATAGTTGTGACATGTTTGTGAAATGTTGAGCAAACTACTACATACATAGTGTTAACCTCATACAAAACTCTTTAGAATTAACCCTTTCTTTAATTGTATTTTTTTGGTATCCTTATATACGAGTCCTATTTTGTAATATAAAAACGATACCCATTGTAGAGCTGTAATACTCTTATCTCCTAATCTGTTATAGTTTTTATAACGGAACAAAAAAGTGTACATATGTTGTACACTTTTTTTGTTACCTATAAAACATCTCTTTTTCTATTTCCATCATAGAATCCACCACGACCGCCCTTTAATGCGATTAATTGCTCTACCCCTTCTATATGATCACCTATAATTCGCAAGACAGCTGGAGGATGACCTATTTTTGCAAAATGTTCACTAAGGCGAATACGGTTCATCTTATCGACCTCAACACGACTTACACATGCGATTTCGAATCCTGAAAGAATAGCTTTCACTTGCGCTACGCAAGGTGACAGTAAAGATCTATATCCAATTGATTTCAAACACGACCTGCTAAACGCATTAGGTACAGCAATAAGAGAGCCTACACCTAAATCTTTTCGATTACAAGCTACATTTAATGCATATTTAAATGCAGTTACAAAATGCAGTGGTACTCTCAAATCTAAATAATGATTTAAATCATTTAATGCGACATCTGTTCCATCTGCAATTGCTTTTGCAAAGGGATATAGCTCACTAGCAGGAATAACAAAATCGCCGTCTATAAATAACACAATTTCTCCTTTTGCAAAATAAGTTCCAAGCGAACGCCCCACATCGTTTCCAAGTGCTTCTTTATATACAATTGTTGTTGCTCCCTTGTCTTTTGCAATTGTTGCCGTTTTATCGGATGAACCATTTACAACAACGATGATTTCAAAAGGTTCAATTTTACGAAGCTCTTCTATAACGTTCCCAATTGTTTTCTCTTCATCTTGTACAGGAATAATTACCGATAATTGCTCTCCTTTATACAAATTAGATGTAACGCCCCATCCTTGAGAAAATCCTTCAAAATTTAAAGTATGATAGACACTCTCTCTTTTCCTATTCCCATCATAATATCCTCCGCGCTCATCGCTGCCTACTATCCGCTCTGCTACAGCTTCTATATGATCACCTATCATTCTTTTTTCAGATTGAGAAAGATCCGTGCCATATGCAACATGCTCGAGTGGACGAAATTTATTCGGCGTAATAACGTCAATTGCACAATGACGACTAATTTTCCATTTACTTTGTGCTAAGCGTAAATGAGCCACAATAGGATTAACAAAACATTCATATCCAATACTTTGAGCGACTTCTTTCGTCAACGCATGGGGTACAGATAATAAAGAATCAATTTTTAATTCTTCGCGCTCTAACATTGCATTTAATAGTTGGCGCCATACTGTAATAGAATGTGGTTTTTGATTCTTTAAAAATAATGCGTCCAAATTATTTAAAGCGATATCCGCCTGATCATGCAAAATCGGATTAAGGAATAATTGTAATTTTGAAGTTTGAATAGCAAAATCACCATCTACAAACAGTAATACATCACCTATCGCATGTTTCGCACCAACTGCACGTCCAACGTCGTTACCAAGTGACTCTTTATACTGGATTACTGTACATCCTAAGCTCTCAGCAATCGCTTCTGTGCCATCATTACAACCATTTGCTACTACAATAATCTCTACTGGATTTAGTGGTTTTACCGATTGAATCACATCTGAAATCGTATCCACTTCATTACATACAGGAATAATAACCGATAATGACTTAGCCATTGTTTTCTTCACGAAACCATTTAATAGTTTCTTTCAATCCCTGTTCCCACGTTACTGTCGCTTGAAATTGAACAAGTTCTCTTAATTTTGTTACGTCTGGTCTTCTATTTGGAATTTCCTCAAAACCATGTGGGTATACTTCTTCAAAAGGAACATGTACAATTTTCGAAGAAGAATTCGTTAGTTCTTTGATTACTTCTGCTACTTCTTTAATATTTTTTTCATTCTCAGAACCTATATTAATAATTTCACCATTTACATTCTCACCCATTGCGCGAATTGTTGCCTCGACCGCATCACTTACATACGTAAAGCAACGTGTCTGCTTTCCATCTCCATACACGAGAATATCATCACCTTGCAAAGCCGCACGAATAAATCGTGGTATTACTCCTGCATACGGACCATCTTTCGCTCTTGGACCATAAATATTAAAATAACGAACAATCGTTACAGGTAAACCTTCTAATGCGTATCCTAAACATAATGTCTCTTCTAACGTTTTACAAACTGCATAACTCCAGCGTATTTTAGAAGTTGCACCGTATAAACGATCTCCTTCTTCAAAGAATGGCGGCTCTCCCTTTCCATATACTTCAGAAGTAGATGCAAATACTACTTTCTTCTTCCCTTTTAACGCCGCTTGCAAAATGTTTCTCGTCCCATCAAAATTTGTTTCAATAAGCTCTACACTTTTTTCCATTGTCGTTTTAACACCTAATATTGCCGCTAAATGAAATACTACATCATGTTGATTTACTAATTCATAAATAGAACTTTTATCCAAAACACTTATTGGAATAACCCGAATTTCTTTCATTAATTCATCATGATATTTATTTTTCCCTTTATAGAAGTTATCCACAATCGTGACTTCATAACCTCTTTTCACCAATTCTTCAGCTAGATGCGACCCAATGAATCCTGCTCCACCTGTAATCAAACATTTCTTACTCATACACTCACCTTCTTTATAATTCCACGTGTATCTATTAATCGCTCAATGCCTTTAAATAGATTCCAATCGATATTAGAGTGATCCGTTACAATTAAAATACAATCCGCTTGTTTAATTCTTTGTTCATCTAATGGGACGGATTGATATAGTGTATCTCCAATTTTCGCTGTAGAAATATACGGATCATGATATTCTATCTTGTATCCTTCTTTTATTAATAATTGAATAATTGGCAACGCTGGTGATTCTCTCAAATCATTTACATCTTTCTTATATGCAATTCCTACAATTAAAATCGTTGCTGGTGATTGCACCACACCTTTTACTTTCCCGATTATTTTCTCTGGCATTTCTTCATTAATTACATGTGCTACCTCAATTAATTGACTAATTGCTCCAGCCTTTCTTATTCTCCATTGAAAA
Source organism: Bacillus sp. NH11B (assembly GCF_001884205.1). Lineage (NCBI taxonomy): Bacteria > Bacillati > Bacillota > Bacilli > Caryophanales > Bacillaceae > Bacillus > Bacillus sp. NH11B. The sequence goes on from NZ_MAOG01000085.1 coordinate 32,310, forward strand.
TACAAAGGATCTACCGGGATACAATGTCCCCCTATTCCTGGTCCTGGCCAATACGGAGTAAATCCAAACGGTTTTGTAGATGCAGCTTCAAGCGCCTCATAAAAATTAATATTCAAACTTTCACAAAGTATATTTAACTCATTTACTAATGAAATATTAACTAAGCGCTGAATATTTTCAAATAGCTTACACATCTCGGCTACTTTCGGAGAGCTAACTGGAACGACTACATCAAATATAGTGCTATACAAATCCTGTACTTTTTGTTTACACTGCTCGGTTTGTCCACTAATAACTTTCGGAATTGTTTCGACTGAATACTGGCTATTCGCTGGATCAATTCGCTCTGGAGAATACCCAATATAATAATCTTCTCCTACCTTTTTACCTGTTTGAGAAATAATAGGAATGATAACTTCTTCCAGTGTACCTGGATATGTGGAGCTTTCAAAAATGAAGGTTTGTCCTTTTTGAAGGTGTTGTTGTATATAATAAGAGGCTGAAACGAGGGCACTTAAATCGGGTTCTTTATTCTCATTAATTGGCGTTGGCACAGTCACAATAACATACTCACTATTTTGGAACTCCGTAACACCTTTATCTGGTGTATTTACTATTAATTTTCTCTCGTTCAATAAATTTTGTAATACGTTAGAAGAAACATCAGGAATATAACTTTCTCCTTTGATTATTAATTCTATCTTCCTAGTATCTTTATCTAATCCAAGTACAGCATGTCCTCTTTCTGCAAAAAGGACAGCCAAAGGAAGGCCGACATATCCTAATCCAATAATAGTTACTTTACTACTAGCATCCATCTATATTTTCTTCTTCCTTTCTCAATTGTTGAATTATATCTCTATCCCGCTCTCCATCTGTAAATCCTCCGCGTTCGTCCGTATATTGTAATAAATACGCAATCGCCTCAAGCTGATCACCAAAAATACGGTCAAATGCTGGAATACGTCCATTTACAAACCCATGTTGCTCTGGGCGTACTCGATTTGTTTTTATAACATCTACAAATTCCACTGCTGTAATAGAACATTCTTCTAAAATAGCTTTCATTTGAGCTAATGGGGGAATGATAAGAGAATCATATCCAATTTTCTCTATTACCTTTTTACGCATAGCATGTGGTACTGCCGTTAACGAGTTGTTCCATAAGTCTGGTCGTTTTGCTACCAAATTCACGAAATATTTCCCCATACTAATTGGATCTGCCGGATGAAACATATCTAACAAACATTGTAAATCATTTAACGCCACATCATTCCCGTCTTCAATAGCATGCAAAAATGGAATTAGTTTTTTTGCCGGAATAGCAAAATCACCATCAACAAATAAACAAATATCTGCCGTAGCATGCATAGCCCCTATCGCTCGTGCTACATTATGTCCAAGCGCCTTCGTGAATTCAACTACAATGACATTCTCTAACTTTGCTTGTTTAATCGTCTCACCATCTGCTCCATTTGCAACAACTATAATTTCATCTACACCTGCTTTTTTCACTTCTTGTATAACAGATCTTATAGTCATTTTTTCTTCTGACACTGGTATAATCGCACTATATTTCGCCTGTTCCTTCTTTAATAAAACTGGTTTATACTTCCCTATAAACTCTCTATCCCTGTTTCCCTCCGAAAAACCGCCACGTTTACCATATGTTTCGATTACATATTGCAAAGCACGTAAATGATCACCCATAATACGACTAGTCGCTTTCGGATAAGGAGAACCTGGTGATGTACCAGTATGCACAGAACGAACTTTATTTGTGTGAATTACATCGACCGAAGCCATATCAACAATATCTACTCCTCTAGACATCGCCATCGCTTGAAATAATGCTGGATCTGCTAAATTCCACCATCCAAGCCTCTCGATAACTTCTCTACTCATCGCATGTGGAATTGCGATTAATGATCCGACAACAAGCTCTTTTTTATTCAAATAACGATTCAACATACATTTTCCAACTGTCGTATAATGTGGTCTCACCTTTAAATACACAGACCATGTTAAATTATTCACAACAATTTGATGCCCCCGCTGGATTCCTTTCACGAAACGTTGTAGCTCTATATTATCAATAACGATATCACCATCTAAAAATAATACGATGTCACCATTTGCTTCTCTAGCTCCAATTGCCCTTCCAACATCATTGCCAAGAGAATGTTTATAATAAATCACGCGGCAATGATGTTGGAAGGCTATTTCTTTTGTCTCATCTGTCGATCCATTATCTACTACGATAATTTCATAAGGCTCGAGCTTCCCCACTTCTACTAAGACTTGTGATAAAGTACTTGCTTCATTATGCACCGGAATAACAACTGATACTTTCATGCTTGCATCACTCTTACCCTTCCAAGCGAACATAAGAAATAATAGGAATACGTACAAGCACATCTTCCGGTGGTCCATAAGAAGGAGAAGTACGAACACTTACTGCCCCGTCCGTCACAGATAAAAGAATACCTGCAACGATTTCTACAGCTGTCACAACTTGCACTAACTCACCAACATGGTTACGCAATTCATCAGTAAATAACATATATAAGTCTCCTTTCTTACACTTCTTTAATTGATATAATACTTGTAAATGGTAATAAAACTTCAGTTCCTATTCCTTCTTGCAGCGTTAAGAAATCGTCACCAACTGCTACAATAACACCCGTTAACTGTCCAACTGTCACAGTAATTTCGACGTTTTTACCTAAATATTGCTTTGCAATTTCTTTAAATGGTGATGTATTACATTCTTTTAAAATGTTACAAATAATAGATTGGAATTGACTTGATTCTATAAAATCTTCCGTAGCTTGCTTAGAATTTCTTTGAATAAACCTTGCGAAGTTTTGCGAAAATAAAAGTCGTTCCACAGCAGGCAATAACTTATTATCTAAAAAATAATCTAATTGTCTATTAAACAATCTCGATAACTTTTTCCAATACTTACCGAACAGACACATACACTTCTCCTCCTATTATTTTTAAATTACAAAAATACATCCATACATCTTAATGTATACAAAACAAACTTTTTTGTGATAGGTAAGACATACATTTTTCAACGAAACAATATGTTCTAATCACACAAAAAAGATAGATGGTATCCCATCTATCTTTATATATATTTTAATTTTTAATTGTAACTATCGCAGAGACACTATAATAAACTGCTCGTGGTAATTCTGCCTGTTCACTTATAGAAGCTGTAACAAGTGAACCACCACTTGCCGAGAAATACTTAGCAGCTTCTAACGGAATACCATCTTCTTTCACATCAATATGCGTGCCATCTCGCCAGTCTATTTTCTGCATTGTTGCTGAAAGGTCTCCAGTCACTTTACCAAATTCTTTACCATTCACCCCTAAAAAGATCCATTCCCACTTTGTTAAACTTAGTACTTGTTTCAACTCTCCAATTTTCTTTCCATCTACATCAGAAAAAATATAGAAATTACGTACTCCCATCTTCTTTTGAACACGCAACAATCTTTCTCCCGAGTGATTATATAAATAAAATTGTTGCTTATGTAGTCCCTTAAAAAGAAAAGAAAGTACAGCTTGCCATACACGTTGAATAACAAAATCATACTCTTCTTTTAAAAAACCTACTGTATTTCCATCTAATCCAAAGTACGTTATTACTTGAAATACCCCTACCTCTTTGCGAACAACAAATTTTTGTTGCTCAAATAATTCAGAAGTCTCTATATTATAATTTTCCTGTTTAAGCATTTTTGATCTTCGTTTTTCCGTAAAGCTATATATTAATAATCCAAATGCTGGTAGTACAACACCTATTAATTTTAGATTTTCTTTCTCCGAAGTGAATAGCATCCCTTTGTTATATTCCATCACTAATACAATTGCGACGATAATCCATACAATGACAGATACAAAGAAAATTCGTTTCGCATTACGTGCGTGATGCTTATGTATACTCATATCCCTCCCCCTTTTCCATTTATCCCGCATTAACGGGCAGTAAGACCCCCACTAATTAAAGTTTCACTTTATTTCATTATCCCATTGCACATACACTTCCTCAATAAAAAAAGACTATCCAAAAGGGATAGTCTTTTACACTTCAATATTTCGTAACATCGTATAAATATCGTTATTCACTTTACCAAATGATTTAATGTTATTTTGAATGTTAGATAATAAAACAACATATACACTACCATTTTTACTAAAACCATTTAAGCAATTCCAACCTGGCATTACACCATGATTTGAATAGCTTCCTGGATCGACATACCAGCCAAATCCATAATCCTTTTTCACGGCTGTAAACATTTGATTATAACTCTCTTTTGAAATTAATTTTCCAGAAAAGAGTGCTTCATTAAATAAATATAAATCATGTGCGCTCGTATATATATCACCACAACCATATAGTTGTGACATGCTCGGAATATTAGGTGTTGTCATATTATTATTCACTATTTTATAACCCGTTGATGGGAATCTTGTTTGTTCCAACGCTGTACCAAAACCAGAATGTTTCATACCCGCAGTCGCAAAAATATGTTGTTTTATATATTCTTCGAGCGACTGTCCACTTACCTTCTCAGCAATGTAAGCAAGTATAGAGTAGTTCGAATCGGAATACTTCCATTTCTCTCCTGGACTCCCGATACGCTTTTGATTTCCTATCCGCTTTATCAGTTCTTCATGAGAAATATCCTCTTTTCCCTGCTCATATTCCGGAATGCCTGATGTATGTGTTAATAAATGTTTTAACTGAATGCTATTACCTTGAGGAAAGTCTGGAATATACTTTGCAACTGTATCCTCTACTTGTAACTTATTTTGATCTTTTAATTGCATAATAGCAGTCGCTACAAATGCCTTCGAAATAGAACCAATATAGAAAGTTGTTTCCGAATTATTCGGTACTTGCTTCTCTTTATTCGCCATACCATATCCTTTATTCAAAAGAACTTTCCCGTTCTTCACAATAACAGCTGTCCCGCTAAATCCTGCATTTTGTAAATATTGATCCAATTGAGCATTTTCATTAATTTCTTGAGGCGGCCCTTCAGCAGGTTTCTCTATAACTTGCACCTGCTTTATCTGTTCTTCCTGTTCTTTTTGTTTTCTTTGTTTTTCAGCTTCTTGTCTTTTCATTTCTTCTTGCTTTTTTATCTCTTCTTGCTTCTTCATTTCTGCTACTGCTTTTAAAGTTTCCTCTTTTTTATTATGCGCAACAATTTTTGTATACATGAAATATACAAGTGAACATAGTAGGACGAGAATGATTGTTCTTTTTATGTATACAAACGGACGACGTACTTTCCCACTAACAGTATTTTTTTCCTGATCCATGATTACCCTTTTCCCCTTATTTACCGATAATTTAATTCATCTACACAAGACTTTTTTCAAATCATTTCAGTAGATTATAGACACTCCATTCTATGTCATCCCTACTTTATCACGCGCTGAACATATTACCAACCTATATGTATAAAAAAGAAAAAGAAAATTTACAAAAGTAAGATTCCCTTTAAAATTTCAACATAATAAAAGAGGATATCCTGTAAAAGACTGGTGTTATCAATCTTTTTGGATATCCTCTTATCTAACTATTTATACGTGTTTTTTCATATCATCGGCAACAGATTCAACATTTGTACCTACGATAACTTGTACACTTGTGTTACTTAATTTCATAACACCTTTTGCACCAGCACGTTTTAATGCTGCTTCATTTACTTGACCAGCATCTTTCACTTGTAAGCGTAGACGTGTTGCACAGTTATCAATAACTGTTAAGTTTTCTTTTCCACCTAAAGCTGCTACGTAAGTTTCACCAATTGAACCTGCAACTGGTGCATCACCCTCTTCAGCTAACTCATCGTCATCTTCACGACCAGGAGTTTTTAAATCGAACTTCTTAATTAAGAAGTAGAATACTACGAAGTAAATTGCTGCGTAAATTAAACCGATTCCCGCTAGCAATACTGGTTTTGTTGCAATACCAAAGTTTAAAACGTAATCGATTGCACCGGCACTAAATGAGAAGCCATCGTGAATGCCAAGTGTTGTTGTAATGAATAAAGAAAGACCTGTTAATACTGCATGAATACCGTATAATACTGGTGATAAGAACATGAATGAGAATTCAATCGGTTCTGTAATACCAGTTAAGAATGAAGTTAATGCTAGACCACCTAGCATACCTGTAACCATTTTACGCTTCTCTGGTTTAGCAGCCGCAATCATTGCGAAACACGCTGCTGGTAAACCGAACATCATGATTGGGAAGAAACCAGTCATGAACATACCTGCTGATGGATCTTTTGCAAAGAAGCGTGCAATATCACCATGAACGATATCACCAGCTGCATTTGTAAAGTCACCAAGTACAAACCAGAAGTATGTGTTCATTACATGGTGTAAACCGATTGGGATTAATAAACGGTTTAATAATCCGAATAAACCAGCACCAACTGACCCTAAGTTCACGATGCCGTGTGCTACCGCATCAATACCACTTTGAATTGTTGGCCAAATTTGACCGAATACTAATCCTAAAAGAAGCATTACAATAGAAGTAATGATTGGTACGAAACGTTTCCCCGCAAAGAAACCTAACCATTCTGGTAATTTAATCTTATGGAATTTGTTATATAGTAATCCAGCAACAACCCCAGCAATAATACCACCAAGTATGGCCATATTTATTTTTGGCGTTAACGCCGCTGCTTTTGAAACTTTTGTCATTGTATCTGCTAATTTAGTTGGATCTACTGAACCTACTAAATCCTGAACACTTTTTAATTTATCATTCAGCTCCGCTGCTGAATATGCCTTACTTAGAGCGTTCGTTGTATTTTGTAAAACAAGATATCCGATTGCCCCAGCAAGTCCTGCTGCTCCACTACCATCAATAGACAAACCGATTGCAACACCAATTGCAAAAATAAGTGCTAAATTATCAAAAATTGCTGCACCGGCCTGTGCCATAACAGGAATATTAAATACGTCTTCTTGTCCTAAACGAAGCAATAATCCTGCTGCTGGTAGTACGGCGATTGGAAGCATTAACGCTTTACCAATACGTTGTAAAAACTGCAACATTTTAATTCCCCCTATCAAATTTATGAAATCGTTATCATTATAATTACGCTTTAGAAAACGCTTTCTATTACATAATCATAATAACATATAGTTGTATAGATGTGTAGTTTTTATTTTCGAACTTTTTATGGATAAGTTTTCTATTTCCAAACTGTTATATAAAAGGGAAATTCTCCTTGTTAGCTACACAATATACAGACAAAAAAACTTATTATAGCACAAATAACTTTCGTTTTATCATTCCACTTTTTCATGTTATTATTTATTTCTGAGCATATCGGGAAAAGTAAACTTAGTTAATTCGAAATAGGAGCGTTGGTACTATGCAGTGCATTGAAACAAACAACTTACAACAGTTGTTAGAACAAGTAAAACCATATACGAAAAAAGGAAAGCTTGCTACTTATATCCCCGAACTAGGAAATGCAAATCCAGATGATTTAGGGATTGCCATTTTCCATAAAGAAACAGAATATATCCATGCTGGCAACTCACAAACACTATTTACTCTTCAAAGTATTTCCAAAGTAATTACACTTGCACTTGCCCTTTTAGATCGTGGTGAAGAATATGTATTTTCTAAAGTTGGAATGGAGCCAACTGGTGATCCTTTTAATTCTATTATTAAGTTAGAAACGACAAGTCCTTCCAAACCTCTTAATCCAATGATTAATGCAGGTGCACTAGCTATTACAAGCATGTTGGCAGGAAAAAATAACGAAGAAAAAATGGAGCGTATTCTTCATTTTGCACGTGAAATAACAGATAATCCTACAATTAACTATTCTTCTAAAGTTGCCAATTCAGAATTAGAGACTGCTTACTTAAACCGTTCACTTTGTTACTATATGAAACAAAACGGCATTATAGATTGTGACATTGAAGAACTTATGGATTTATACACTCGTCAATGCGCAGTTGAAGTAAATTGTATCGATTTAGCACGTATTGGCTTAATTTTTGCAATGGATGGCTACGATCCATACAAGAAAAAACAAATTATCCCTAAACATATTACAAAAATTTGTAAAACATTTATGGTTACTTGCGGGATGTATAATGAATCTGGTGAATTTGCAATTCGCGTTGGAATCCCTGCAAAAAGTGGTGTAGCGGGCGGTATTTTCGGCTGCGTAAAAGGCGAAATGGGAATCGGCATTTTCGGACCCGCTTTAGATGCAAACGGAAATAGTATCGCTGGTTTTAAAATTCTTGAATTACTTTCTGCCCAAGAAGGCTGGAGCATATTTTAATTTCGGAAGTTATCCTGCTATACTAGCAGGATTTTTTATTTCACGAAAAATTTAGTTTCACCAATCATTAATAACAAAATAAAAACAATAATGAAAGTTTCGCTTTATTATGCATATTTGCTCCCCCCTCCTGAATAATATAGTACAACCTAACGCTATATGTGGAGGTGTAAAAGATGAAACTGATATTTCAAATGGAAAAACAACCTGTTCTTGAAAAAACAATTCTTCTTTTTATATTGAGTATTGTAGAAAGCTTGAAGTTAAAAGTTGTTTCACTCGATGAAGCTCACCGATACATATTCAATCTAGAGGTGCTTGAATTATTAATGGATCGGAACATCGATGATCAAGTACTAGAGCTTATTCATTTCGGAATGGGACTTGAAGACATTCATCATGTGCTTCCTGAAGAACTTGAGCATACTATCGAAGAATTAAAGTGGCTTTGCATCCAAGTATTAAGTGAGTACAGTATGCATGAAGAATCGGAACAATTAATTGAAGATATACGTTAAAAAAGCACCTATGTAGGTGCTTTTAATGTTTATTAACAAATATTTATACATAATGCACTTTTATACGATATCTACTTTATATTTAAAGAAGAAAATATCCGATGTCGATATATGCGATTCATTCGAGTATTTCCGAGGAAATGCTCGAACATTGTATTTTTATAATAACTGATCTATCCCTATAAGAATTAATAACACGCCTGCAATAACTGTAGCCCATTTCCCTAAGTATTCAGCTAAAAATCGTTTTCCTACATACGCAAAACCACTAATACAAATAAAACTAAACACCCCAGAAATACATGCTGTAAGCCAAAGATTTAAATTTGTTACTCCAGCATCAAATCCACCTGCAATATTATTTATAGATAATGCAACTCCTAAAACAATTGCTTCAGAAAAACCAATTGTTTTAGAACCATCAAAATCTGCTTTTTCTGGATCACGCAAAATCCCCATAAGTACACTACCATCCTTAGATTCTACGGTTTCTTTTTGACTCAAGAAAGGCTGACATAAAATAAATACCCCAATTATTCCTAAAACAATTGCTCCAATAAGGTTTGCTGTAAACTCCGAAATATATAATGCAATCCAATTCCCAAAAAATCCAGCTAGTAAAGTAAATGAAAATCCAAAAAATGCGATGATAAAATTGTTAAACCACGAAATTCGAATTTTACGAATGCCATACGCAATCCCAACACCTGCATTATCTAAATTGGACGCAATTCCAATTAAAAGAATTGAAAATAAACTTGCCGTACTCATAGTACAGTCACCCCTTTTCTCATATTTCCATGTATATTATGAAAATGTTGAGCAACTGTGCCTGTCTGTTTCATATACTTGTAATAAATGCTCAACATTTTTTCAACAATAAAAAGGAGTGCCTTCACTATGCCTAAAGAAAACCCAAACGATCGACTTGGTACATTAATAAAAAAACTTTTAAAAGAACGTGCCTTATCAATGCGACAGCTAGGAATACTTACAAATATCGATCCTGCTACAATCTCAAGAATTATGAATGGCAAACAACCGCCAAAACAAAAACATCTACAAAAATTTGCTGAGTGTCTTCAAGTTCCACCTCAATTGTTATTTGATGCGATGTATCCTGATTCTCCTCACATAAATAAAGAAAAGACGGATATGTACACATCTCTTGATACAATTCAGCAAACTCTGCAATCCTCTAACTTATTTGATTTCGACTACACAACAACGCGCGTAAAACAAGAACTTGAAAACTATGAACGCTATGCTCAAACAACAGAAGGTGAAAAACGTATTCACGAAAGTTTCGCAAGTAAATTAGAACAAATTGATAGCGCTGGTCCTTTTATTGAACAATTAACAGATATGTATCAACAATTTTGCAATGAGACTATTTCAAACGAAGAACGTGCGGTTCTCGGAGGCGCATTATTGTATTTCATTTTATCAACAGATATTATCCCCGATTATCTCTTTCCAATTGGTTATTTAGATGATGCGATTGCTGTTGAATTAGCAAAAGAGAAATTAATCGAATTAAAACGAAAGACATAGAAAAATAAAGAGCTATTTCAGTTGTTTCTATTCAACTCTGAAATGGTTCACTAAAAAATCGTACAAGTATACATACCTGTACGATTTCAACATACTCATCTATTTTTTCGTATGACACCATTCATATATAAACGCTGTTATTACTTTTGTAAATTCAATTAACTGCTCAACTTCAACTTTCTCATTTATTGAATGAGCTTCTTCTAATGTACCTGGTCCGTAAATTACAGCTGGAATGTTAAACTCACTAAACCATCCGCCATCAGTTACTGTAGCAGACATATCTAAAGTTGCGACTTTCTGTAATATATATTCATGTGCAGAACTTAGTTTCTGAATAGCCAGATGACTACTATCTACTTCTAAAGAGGGAAAAATTTCACCTCGATCAACAATCATTGATTCTCCGCCCCACTTAAATTGTAGTGGGTTCTCGCTTAACCATGGATCTGCTGCTGCCACTTTTCCTAAATACTCTTCTATTTCTTCTATTATTTGTTCATGCGTTTCATTTGGATAAAAGTGTACTGTTATCCATAACCGGCACTCATCCGCAATAAATGCTGCATGACGCCCCCCTTCAATGACAGCAGGATTAATTGTTGTCGCCCCTGATGGATATCCTTCATACGTTTTCATTACTGCCCAATGACGCTCTAACTCCTGTAAGCTTTGAACAATTTTCATCATTTTCTCAATAGCACTCGCTCCAAATAAACGTCCTCCAGCATGAATCATCTGTCTACGTGTTGCATCATGAAACGTTTGTGGGCTTTTCACTGTAATCCATCCAGTAATTACGCCGCCCTGCCCTTGCATATGTAAATTACTTGTATCAACTACTACTGCAAAATCAGCATCATATCCACGCTTACAACATTGAAGTGTTCCGGCTTCTCCCACTTCTTCTCCAATTACCGATTGAAACATTAGGTCACCTGGCAATTCAATTCCCGCTTCTTCTAAAAGCTGAATTGCAAATAAGGCTCCAGCTAGTCCACCTTTCATATCTGCCGCGCCTCTCCCAACTAACCAACCATCTTTTGTAAACGGCTCAAACGGATTTGTTTCCCACGCCTCATCTACTGATACTTCAGCTACATCCATATGGCCATTAATAATAAGACTTTTATATAACTCACTTTCCGTCCCTTTTTTTACCCCAACAACATTCGGATCATTTGGATATACATCCCATTTATCAATACTAAAATGTCGTTTTTTTAGAAACTCTGCAACAAATTCTTGCGCCTCATTTGTATTTCTCGCTGGCGGTGCTGGTGTTTCAAAACAAATTAAAGTTTTTGTAAGTTCTAGTAGCTCCTCTTTTCGTAAATCAATCTGTTCTAATAGCTGTGAAACTTCTTGATTCATTGCTAATTCCCCTTTGCCTACGTAGTATGTTTCCAGCTTTATTTTCACAAAAAAAGAGACTGTTTACAATTCTACAGTCTCTAAATTAAGCACAAGTTTCGAATATATTTATAAACTTTCTACTTCTGTCGTATTTACTTTTTCAGTATGTTCTATTTTGCTATCCTTATTTCTTGTCGCACGATAAAACAGTAAACAAACAATCATAAATGGAATACCACAATACAATGCCATTCTTTGTTCCGGAATAAAAGCCATGCCAACAATTACTGTTAAATTTAAGACTAACGCGAGAAGTGGCACAAATGGATACAGCGGTGTTTTAAATTTCAAATCTTTAATATCCCCACCCTGCTTTACGTATGTCCTTCTAGCCAATAGATTAGATAGGGCAATAGATGCCCAAACTAATATCGCTCCGAACCCTGCAATGGAAAGAAGCCACAAATAAACTGTATCTTCCGCATAGATACCTGATAATAATGAGAGGCACCCTACAATCGTGCTTACAATCAATGCATAGATAGGAACACCGTTTTTAGATAACTTACCAAAAATCGGGCTAATCATTCCTTGATTAGACATCGACCATAGCATACGGGAAGTTGCATATAATCCTGAATTCGCAACTGATAGTACCGCTGTAATAATAACAAAATTTATAATATCAGCCGCATAAGGAATACCAATTTTATCAAATACAACTACGAATGGACTTTCTATCACGCCTGCTTGCTGCCACGGAAATAGTCCCGCAAGAATAAAAATAGATAGTACAAAGAAAACAAGTATGCGCCAAACTGTATTATTAATTGCCTTCGGGATCGTTTTCTCTGGATTTTCACTCTCACCAGCTGCGATACCAACTAGTTCTGTTCCTTGGAAGGAAAAATTAACTGCAATCATCGTAATTAAAATTGCTGATAATCCATTTGGGAACAGTCCACCATAATCAGTAAAGCTAGAAAACATCGGTGCTGGCTCATTTCCTTTCATATCTAGAAAACCAAACATTGCTGCCCCGCCTAAAATGATAAATGCAATAATTGTAATTACTTTAATACTTGCAAACCAGAATTCAACCTCCGCAAAACTTCTTGAAGATAACGCATTAATAACAAAGAGCAATACGGCAAACACTACGCACCAAATCCATGATGATACATCTGGAAACCAACGTTTCATTAATATACTAACTGCAATTAATTCAATGCCTATCGTAGCCGTCCAGTTTAGCCACGACATCCATCCCACTACATAACCCGCTGCAGGTGAAATATGTTTTGTAGCATATGTTTGATACGATCCTGCATCAGGCATCGCAACCGCTAACTCTCCAAGACAGAGCATCGTTAAATACATAACAAATCCACCGACAAGATACGCTATAATTGCTCCTCCAGGTCCAGCTTCATGAATTGTATAACTGGATCCTAAAAAAAGCCCAGTACCAATAACCCCTCCGAGTGCAATCATAAATATGTGCCGACTTTTCAATTCCCTTTTTAATCCTTGGCTTTGATCCATCATATAAATCCCCCCTTTTCACTTTGCAAACCCATTTAATGTAAGCGCTTTTAAAATTCTTCATAGTAAAAATAATTATTTAAAAGAGCAAAATACATATTACTTCTATTAATCGCTACCCGTTATTAAAAGGTCATCCCTCACTGTTATTAATAGTTTTTGATCAGCGATAGCTTCTCCCTCTACCACTTCTAATGATTCGATATAACCACTGATTCCCACTTTGATTTCCACTTGCTGCTTATCTTTTGTTTCAATTAACGCTAATTTCTCCCACTCATATACGTAAGAACTTTCAGTAACAAATAATTTCTCTACTTTCCCGTAACAAGGACTATACACGCCTTCTATAACCGTCTTCACTTAATAAATTCCTCCTCTTAATTAATTTGCACTGAAATGTCGCATACCCTATGAAAAGTTCTAATTCCCCCACTCCTTCAATTTAAAGATTTCCATTATTATTTATGCAAGATACGTACCAACCTCAATATCTATATAAAAATTAAGATTTCGTACAAAAAAATCTACATAACTGCAAAATTTTTCTATCGTTTGAAAAGTTTTAAAAGAAAATAGCAAAAAAATTTTGCGGTTTTATGAGAATTTTAATAAAATTATAAAAAGTCAGTCTTCATAGGGTGAAACGAGGAGAAGATAATACATGCATACAGAAGAAATCAATTTTAAAAAGATTATTGAAATGAATATGCTATATGAAAATTTACTCAATGAACTAGATATTGGGATTCATATTATTAATGAGGAAAGTAAAACGATTATCTATAACCGTAAAATGATGGAAATTGAATCAATGGACCGCTTAGATGTGCTATATAAAAGTCCTTTAGAGGTATTTGCATTTGAAGAAAATAAAAATAGTACTCTTATAGAGGCATTAAAATTTGGGAAAACAAAAAAAAATATAAAACAAACGTATTTTAACAATAAAGGGCAAGAAATTACGACGATTAACGATACTTTCCCTATAATAGAAAATGGAAAAATTAAAGGTGCTATTGAAATTTCCAAAGAGGTAAGCCATTTAAAACAAACAATGAAAACGAATCTTTCTCGAAAACAAAATACTAAGTTTACCTTTGATCACATAATTGGTGATTCTAAAGCGATTCAATCGGTCATTGCAGAAGCAAAAAGGGTAATACGTACACCATCCTCCATACTTATCATCGGGGAAACGGGGACTGGTAAAGAGTTATTTGCGCAAAGCATCCATAATGAAAGCCAGCGTTCAACAAAACCATTTATTTCACAAAACTGCGCCGCTATACCAGAAACATTAATGGAAAGTCTACTATTTGGTACGAATCGAGGTGCTTTTACAGGAGCAATAGATAAACCTGGTTTATTTGAAGAAGCAAACGGCGGAACTTTGCTATTAGATGAAATCAACTCGTTAAGCCCCGCACTTCAAGCTAAGTTACTCCGGGCTATACAAGAAAAAACAATACGAAGAATCGGAGGCACACAAGAAAAAGAAATTGATGTTCGTATTATAGCAACTATTAATGAAGACCCTCTTGAAGCTATTGCACATAATCGGTTAAGAGAAGATTTATATTACCGATTAAGCGTCGTTACTTTATGTCTTCCACCTTTACGGGAACGAAAAGAAGATATTGCATATCTTGTTCAGCACTTTATCGAAAAGTACAATATTCAATTCGGGCTCGGCGTAACCGATGTAGATGTACATGTAAGAGAATTCTTTTATGCATACGATTGGCCCGGAAACGTACGAGAATTTGAACATATAATTGAAGGTTCAATGAACTTAATAGAAGATGAAAATATCATTACAGCGTTTCATATACCAACTCGCTTTCGCGAACGAATAAAAAAAGAATTCAATATGCAACCTTCACTAACTAATTACAATGCTGATACACCTAAAACTTTAAAGCAAACAATAGAAGAAATGGAAAAGAACTACATCCATCAAATTCTTAAAGAAAATAAAGGAAATATCTCACAAGCCGCAAAATTTTTAGGATTGAGTAGACAAAACTTACAATATCGAATTAAAAAATTGCATTTACACATATGAAATGAACCTTTCTCTATGTGTAAAAAAATGGAAAAATATATTATAATAAACATATACCACGCTAGAAAGGGGCTATATATATGAGTAATGATAAAAAATTAAAGTTATTACACTACTTATACCTTCTCCCTGCCGTTCTATGTATGATGTTATTCATTAATGGTGATATGAGTAGCTTCCCTTATGCAAAGCTACTAGGAACAATTAGCGGCTCCTTTGCGGCTATTATGCTTGCTTCTTTTTGGAATTTGAAGTTGCGTATGAAGAGAGAGAAATCTTCTTAATTTCAGAGTGCAAAAAAATCGAGCCTTATCAGCTCGATTTTTTACTTATTATTAAAATTCAACATTCTCCAAATACAAACCGCTCGCCTCAGCAAGGCAATTAATTTGATTACGCTGTTTTTCCTCTAAAATGTTTGGAATTGCTTCAGCATCTAATTGTCCTAATCCAACTTCAATTAATGCCCCAACAATTTTTCGCACCATGTTATGAAGGAATCCATTACCACTTACTCTAATTTGTACAAATCCTGCCTCTTCCATCACATCAAGTGTATACACTTCACGAACCATAGACTTTTTCTTAGACTTTGCATTTGAAAAAGCAGTAAAGTCATGTGAACCAACTAAATGTTTCGCAGCTTCTTTCATGCTTTCCACATTTAATTTTTTATTCACGTGCATGCTGTGTTTACGCATAAATGGGTTCGTATGCTCTTCATTCCAAATTTTATATAGATATGTTTTCGCCTTAGAATTGTAACGAGCATGAAAACGATCTGATACTTCTTCTACACTCGTAATACTAATATCATTTGTTAAGTATTGATTTAAATACTTTTTCACTTTATGTTCCACTAACTTTTCATCACTTTTAAAATTAGCTACTTGATTCAAAGCATGTACACCAGCGTCTGTTCTACTACAGCCGATAATTTCAATTTCTTTCCCGACCATTTCAGATATTACACTTTCGATTTTTCCTTGAATCGTATTATCATTATTACCGAGACGTTGCCACCCTTTATAACGCGTACCGTCATACTGAATCGTTAATTTATAATTGTGCATAGTATTCTCCTTCATAGAAAATATTCCCTCATACCATGAGGGAATATTAATAAACTTTACTTTCTAACAAGCTTCACTACATTTTCTACATGAGCAGTATGTGGGAACATATCAACTGGTTGTACATATTCCACTTCATAACTCTGCATTAATGCATTTACATCACGTGCTAGCGATGACGGGTTACAAGACACGTAAACAACTTGTTTCGGTTTCACTTTTAAAATTGTTTCCAGTAATTTATCATCGCAACCTGTACGTGGTGGATCGACAACAATTACATCTGGACGCCATCCTTCTTTTACCCACTTTGGTAACCATTGTTCCGCTTTACCAGCTTCATACTTTGTATTTGTGAATCCGTGGCGTTTTGCATTTTTCTTTGCATCTTCAATCGCTTCTGGAATTACATCCATACCACGTACTTCTGCTGCATCATTCGCAAGCCAAAGACCAATTGTACCAACACCACAATACGCATCTACAATTTTCTCATTTCCTGTTAAAGCAGCTGCTTTTTTCGCTTCATCATATAAAACAACCGTTTGCTCTGGATTCAATTGGAAGAATGCACGTGCTGATAATTCAAATGATAAATCACCAAGTGTTTCTTGAATTACTTCTTTTCCAGCTAATTTAAACGTTTTGTCGCCAAAAATAACAGATGTTTTACGCCAGTTTACGTTTTGCATAATTGATTTAACCGCTGGCATCTGTTTTTGTACTTCTGCGATAAATTGTTCTTTATTTGGCAATTCTTCTTTTGTTGTAATAAGTGTGACTTGTACTTCCCCTGTTTGAACTGCAGTACGTGTCACAATTGTACGTACTAAACCTTTTTGTTTTTTCTCATTGTAAATAGAAACATTTAACTTTTCTAATATACGTCTTACAACTTTTGTCGCTTCATTCGTTGCCTTATGTTGAATCATACAATGAGAAATATCAATTAACTGATGTGAGTTTTGTTTATATAGCCCTGTAATAACCTTTTCATCTTTGCGTCCCACTTGTAATTGACTTTTATTACGATAATGCCATGGATTTTCCATGCCAAGCGTTGGACGAATTTTCTCTTCTAGACTGTTATTCATATACTTCTCGAATGCTTGTACAACGATATCACGCTTTTGATTTAATTGTTCTTTATAATCTAAATGTTGCAATTGACAGCCACCACATTCCTCATATACTGAGCACGGTGCTTTCACACGATGTGGTGATGATTTACGAACTTTTTTCACTTTTGCTTCAGCGAAGCCACGCTGAATTTTCGTTGCTTCAGCAACAACTTCTTCTCCTGGTAATGCCCCTGGAATGAAAACAACTTGTCTCTTAAAATAACCAACGCCTTCTCCGTTAATCCCAAGACGTTTAATTGTCACAGGAAACGTTTGACCAACTTCCAACTTACTCTCATGTTGCTTTTGTATCATTATTACACCTCTACTCTATACTTTTCCATAAATATAACGCTGCATAACTGCAGTATGGTTCACACTCTTGTTTCACTTTTTCTAAAAATGCATCATCAGGTTTATCATCTAATTGAAATACACCTTGCACTGCGCGCTGAATTCCAATGTCTGCTTTTGGAAACATATTTTTTCGTCCAAGCCCAAACATTAAAAAGTTTTGCACTGTCCATGCTCCAATACCCCTTATTGGTAACAATTGTGCCGATATTTCTTCTTCTGTTTCATTTTCTATCCTTGCTAAATCTAATTTACCGCCTACGATATGCTTTGCTAATCCTACCATATATTCAGCTTTTCGCTGACTAAACTTCTGCTCCCTCAATTCCTCTATTGGAATATTCGCTACTCTTTCTGGTGTTGGGAAAAATAAAACGCCATTTTTTTCTGTCCCATATCGTTTTACAAATTGCTCTGTTAGCACAGTAGCAAATTTCAAATTTATTTGTTGATGAATAATACAGCGAAGAAGACAAGCGAAATAATCGAATTCTAAAATAATTGGAGTATAAGCATATGTTTCAAATAGTGGACGTAATGATGTGTTTAAAAAATGATTTTGTATATTTTGAAACGGTTCATTCCAGTGAAAAATGGATCTCATTCGTTTCATTACTTTCTCTTGATCTCCTGCCTGACTAGAGATCCAAAACTGTGGATTTTGAACAGTACCAATCCCTTGCAAACGAACAACAATCTGTTCTTCGTCTATAAACATCGGGACATAAATTACTTTCTCGTCTAATTGAATGACGTTTAACGGGTCGAAAGATAAACGCTTTAGCACTTCCCCAAAATGGTACGGATATTCTAACGTAACATGTTCGCTCCACATACGTTTCCCCATCCTTTTTACACATCATTATAGCATGAGAAAACCGCAAGCATACATGCTTACGGTTGATTGCTGTTTACTAAATCATCTAGGCTTTTAAAATGATACCCTTTCTCGCGCAAATCATCAATGATTTTCGCAAGTGCTTCCGCATTATCTTTTGATATCGCATGAAGTAATAAAACAGATCCTGGATGAATCATAGTCATTACATTATTATGAGCGTATTGCCAACCTCTTTGCTGATCTACTTTCCAATCAAGAAATGCAAGCGACCAAAACACATTATAGTATCCCATTTCTTTCGTAAGAGCTAGCGTTCGTTCACTAAACACACCTCGCGGAGGACGTACATATTTCACTTCTTTTTGTCCTGTCACTTTTTTAATTTCTTCCGTTACACTTGTTAATTCTTCACGAAGCTTTGCATCGTTTACTGTTGTAAAATCAGGGTGACTCCAAGAATGATTACCAATAATATGTCCTTCATTTTTCATTCTTAATAATAAATCTTTTTGTGTTTTTATATAGTGCCCCGTCACAAAGAAAGTTGCTGGTACTTTTTTCTCCTTCAGTACATCTAAAATCTTTCCTGTATATCCATTTTCGTATCCATTATCGAATGTTAAATAAATGTCTTTTTTCTTCGTATTTCCTAAGTAAAACCCACCATTTTTTTGTAGTAATTCTGTATATAATTTCCCTGCATCTGGCACCGTTTCATTTTTAGGACGTGGGATTCCCCAGTTATGTGGTGTATTCGTATAAGCAAATGTTGAAACTGGAACAAGTGCCATCATAATTGAAAAAATGAGACCTATATATAACCATTTATATTTCATAAATAGTCTCCTTTCCATATATAATCGTACCTGTAGTTTCTGTTTCCCTGCTTTCTTTCATGCTGAACATGTTTTTCTATATATACCAAAAAATGTACCTCGAATCATTCGAGGTACATTTTTACTTACTTAAATACAGGCTCTTTAAAGCTAGCTAGTTTTTCAAGTGAAGTTTTATCAACATCAGCATGTAAGCTGTTACCATGAGAGTCCATCGTTACAACTGCTTTAAAACCTTCAATGCGTAAATGCCACATTGCTTCTGGAATTCCAAATTGTAAGAAATCAACATCTTTCACTTCTTTAATACATTCAGCATAATATTGCGCCGCACCGCCAATTGCGTTTAAATACACGCCGCCGTGTTCTTCTAATGCTGCTAATGTTTTTGCACCCATGCCGCCTTTACCAATTACAGCACGAATACCGAATTTCTTCATAATATCCCCTTGGTATGGCTCTTCACGAATACTTGTCGTTGGTCCTGCTGCTTTAATTTGCCAATTGTCATTCTCGTCTTTCACTACAACTGGACCACAGTGATAAATAACTTGTCCATTTAAGTCTACTGGACAATCGTTATCCATTAAATGTTTATGGATTGCGTCACGGCCTGTATACATCATGCCATTAATTGTTACAACATCACCAACGCGAAGTTCACGAATTTGCTCTTCTGTAATTGGTGCTTGCAATACAATTTCACGTTGCTCTGTTTTTTCTTGTACTTCTTGCTGAAGTGTATCGTCACCTTCTTGATATAGCCAATCCATAATTTCTCCTGTTTCAGGATGGATTTTTACACCAAGGCGGCGATATGCCCAGCAATTATACGCAACAGATACATAGAAGCTAGCTGGCAGGCGATTATATACGCCAATTTTACAACCAAGTAAAGTTGTTTCTCCGCCGAATCCCATCGTACCAATGCCAAGCTTATTCGCATTTTCTAGTACGTACTCTTCAAGTTTTTGTAACTCTGGTACTGGATTGATGTCATCTAATGTACGGAATAATTGATTTTTTGCTAATTCGTAACCTGATGTGCGGTCTCCCCCGATACCAACACCAATTACACCTGCACTACATCCTTGGCCTTGTGCTTGATATACCGCATGAAGAAGGCATTTACGAATTCCTTCTAAATCACGGCCTGCACGTCCAAGCCCTTCTAATTCACACGGTAAGCTATATTGAATATTTTTATTCTCACATCCGCCGCCCTTTAAAATTAAACGTGCATCAATGTAATCTTTTTCCCATTGCTCAAACTTAATAACTGGTGTTCCCGGTCCTAAATTATTTCCACTATTATCCCCAAAAAGAGAATCAACAGAGTTAGGACGAAGTTTACCATCTTTTGTCGCCCGCTCAAGCGCACTATAGATAGCTTCCTTCAGTTTTAATTGATTCACACCAATTGGCGTATAAATTTTAAACGTTGGCATCCCTGTATCTTGGCAAATTGGCGAGATATTATCATCTGCCATTTTAATGTTATTTGTAATTGTGCCAAGTGCCATCGCTGAACGAGTCCCTGCGTTTTCTCGCTCTTTCGCTTGTTGAATCGCACGACGAACATCTTTCGGTAAGTTCGTTGACGTTTCAACAACTAGTTGATACATGCTTTCTTGAAGCTTTTCCATTGTTACTTCCCCCTCAATTGTGAACGCTACCAAAACGTTATGAGATGAAAATTCCATTGTTATGCTCTTCAGCTTTTTATTTATTTCACGCTATTAAAGTATAAATGAAATTTTTCACAACTTGATTATACCTTTTTTTCTATATTCCTTCTATTATCCGTACAGAAAAAGGCTACCAATTTTGTATTGGCAGCCTTTTTAATATATTATTCGTCTTTTTTAAATTGCTCACATTTTAATTCTAATTCATCTAACATCGCAAGAAGACGATCTACATCTTCTAACTCTACTTCTTCAGGTTCAATTGTATCAATTACTTCAATGAACATATTTAAACGCTCTTTTAAATATACTAATTGTGTATCTTTATCTTGAATTGCTTTTCCCATGAAGGCACTCTCCTTTTAATTCGAGTTACTTTTATTATACCGCAAAAATGATTGCTATGGGCATGTAATTTCATCGATTTTGTAACAGTAATTCATTCTAATGTAAGCCCTCTCTCTTTTTCCACAAAAAAGTTTCACTTTATAAAAAGCACATATTCTTCTATTATAGAGAATGGACAAATTGTTATTTCAATAGTCAAAGGAGTATTTCATATGACGATATCACAAATAATGAAGCCGATTACTCCTTCTTACGATCCATGGGAAGCGTATATGGACCTTGAAGAGTACGGCAAACTACTATTAACAAACGTTGAGTTTACAACGACGACGTTATGCAATATGCGTTGCGAGCATTGCGCTGTTGGTTACACATTACAGCCGAAAGATCCAAATCCGCTTCCGATGGAGCTTTTATTAAAACGATTAGATGAGATTCCTCATTTACGTTCTTTAAGTATTACAGGCGGAGAACCTATGCTTTCCAAAAAATCCGTCGACAATTATGTAACACCACTCTTAAAATATGCCCATGAACGAGGCGTTCGCACTCAAATCAACTCAAACTTAACTATAGATTTAGCACGTTACGAACAAATTATTCCCTACTTAGATGTATTGCACATTTCACATAACTGGGGAACAATTGATGACTTCGTTGAAGGCGGATTTGCAATGATGGAGCGTAAACCTACCTATGAACAACGCGCAAAATTATTCGAAAGAATGATTACAAATAGTAAAGCTCTATCAAATGCAGGTGTACTCGTATCAGCAGAAACAATGTTGAACAAAAGAACCCTACCACATATGGAACATATTCATCGTCAAATTGTCGAAGAAATGGGATGTAAGCGTCATGAGGTTCATCCGATGTATCCGAGTGACTTCGCGAGCAATTTAGAAATTTTAACGAAAGCTGAAATTCGTGATGCAATTGAGCATTTACTAGAAATTCGCGATGAAAATGTATGGATGTTATTTGGGACTCTACCTTTCTACGCTTGTAGCGATGACGAGCGAGACGTCGCCACATTTAAGAAATTACAAGAGAGCAAAAATGTCACAGTTCGTAATGATCCAGATGGCCGTTCTCGTTTAAATGTAAATATTTTCGATGGAAATATTATTGTGACGGACTTTGGTGATGTTCCACTTCTAGGAAACATACAAACAAATACGTTACAAGAAGCGTATGAAAAATGGAGCGCTTCAAAAACAGCAAAATCATTAAGCTGTCACTGTCCTGCTGTAAAATGCCTTGGACCGAATGTTCTTGTAAAAAACAGCTACTATCCGACAGAAGATTTCTTATCAAAAACAGCAAATATTACATTATAAATAAAAACGTCAGCTTATAAGCTGACGTTTTTCATGTTATTGCGAATGCGATGAAGAAATAAATTTAAAAAACAAATGATCGTGAATTGGAATAGCTGCCCCAATTCCTTGAGATGTAATATTTTTCACGACAAGCCTTTTTTGATTCCCTTTTAACACAAGGTAGACTTCGCCAAATGTTACTTTTCCTTTTTCATTTACTGCTGGTGTATAAGCGTATAAATATCCAAGTTGACTCGGACTAATATTATACACACGCTCATGTCCTGTACCATAACCAATGGTCGTTTTAAATGAAAGTGGCAATTGTACTTTTTCAAGCGCTTTTAAAAGCATCATTTTTTTCACATCTGCAGCATCTTTCATATCTGCTGTTAAATCACCTTCGATTGTCTTTTGGGTTTCTTGTTTATAGCGAAGTGGGTATAAGCGATCCCCTCCGCGATTGTCATATACATTTCGATTCACTTGCTTATATTCCCAGTTAATCGATGTATCTATTGATTCATAATTTAATGCCCATTGACCTAAATAAATTTTTGCTCGATATCCTACCGCAAGTGGTGCATTCGAAATTGTTGTTTCATTAAACATCCGAATTAAATCAGGGTTTTCAATTTTGATATTTGCTGTTTTCAATAGTTCTTGCGCAAACTTACTTGGCTGTAAACGCGGTAAATCTTGTGCGTCATTTGGAAATGTATTATCTTTTGAAATATTTAAAACAGATGAAGGCATTTTTACTTCTACCGTTGTCTTTGCAAAACTACTGTTAGGAAATAATAAAATAAACGAGACCATGGTTGAAAGACATATGCTGTATACTCGTTTCACCTGTCTGGCTCCTTCCTACATAAAGGTATATATACTACTTTGTTTATTGTTTTCTCTGGGCACAATTGTTATGCCTATTTTTCATAATAAATAAAAACCAATTCCCATAATGACATACGCCGCTAATAAAGTGCCTCCTTCAAACCAGTTTGTATCCCCATCATTTGAAATCGCAATCGTTAAGAAAACGGCTGTAATCATGGACACAAGTTCTGGTATTGTAAATACTAAAGGCATCCTTTGTGCAAAGAACATGGATAGTAGTACTAATACAGGAGCAACAAACATCGCGATTTGTAATGTAGAACCTACTGCAATTTCTACTGCGATATTCACTTTATTTTTATACGCCATAATAATCGCAGATGCATGTTCTGCTGCATTACCAACAATTGCAACGATAATAACCCCTATAAATAACTCCGACCAGCCAAACGACTTTGCGACCGTTTCAAAAGTATGTACGAGGGCCTCTGACACATAAGCAACTGCAAGTGTTGCTATCGCTAAAATGAGTAACGCTTTACCTTTGGACCACTCTGGCTCTTCCTCATGCGCTACCTCATCACTTTTATGTTGATATACACCACGGTGCGTAACTAACTTAAATAACAATGCAGCAAGGTACATAATAATCATGATAATAGAAACACCAATACTTAATTGATACGTCTTTCCAGCATCCATCTTCATTGAAAAAATCTCTGGAATAACAAAGGCTACAACAACAGCAAATATTAATAAAGCTGAATTGTGCCTTGCATCATAAACATTGAAGCTTTGCCTTTTATACTTAAGGCCACCTATAAAGAAAGATAACCCTCCTACCAGTAATAAGTTTCCAAGTACAGAACCAGTTAAGGAAGCTAAAACAACTTCTGTTAATCCTGCCTGAAGTGCAAAAATTGAAATGATAAGTTCAACAGCATTACCGAAAGTTGCATTCAATAAGCCACCTATCCGGGGCCCAGAAACGATTGCCAAACTTTCTGTCGCTCTCCCCATAAAACCCGCTAATGCAATAATCGTAATGCAATACACGGCGAACATAATTGTTTGAGGCCAATGAAGCGTTTTTCCAAGTACAGAAAGTGGTACCCCAATCAGCGCTACTATAAAAAATATTTTATTAAACATGCTTTCCATCCTTCCATCGTATGTATTTCTCCTCGATATTATTATTATTCATCTCCTAACTTGTCCGATTTCATCACAATTACGTTTAAAAAATCGGGTTGAAGAAAACAGTATGAAAGATATTTAAATTGTTTTGTGTAGACGAAACAATTACAAATTATGAAAAGAGGTTACAAGCATGCACTTAAAAGAAAAAATCGCAACTATTATTCAAGGTCAACGCACTGGTGTATTATCTACTGTACGTAACGATAAGCCACATAGTGCCTTCATGATGTTTTTCCACGAAGATTTTGTACTATATGTTGCAACAGATCGAAATTCAAAAAAAATAGCAGATATTGAAAAAAATCCAAATGTACATGCACTACTTGGACGTGAAGGAAAAAAATTAGATGAAGATTATATTGAAGTTGAAGGATTAGCTTCAATCGAGGAAGACTCCACATTAAAAAACAAGTTTTGGAATAATAGCTTAAAACGTTGGTTACTCGGCCCTGAAGACCCTAATTACGTATTAATAAAAATCAATCCCGATACAATTTATTACATCGATGGTGCTGGTACGACGGAGCCCGAGTTTTTACGACTATAAAACAAAACAAGCCCCCTTTAGGTGGGCTTGTTTTGTCGAAAAGTTCTTCTGAAAAAAATAATAAAATAGGTGGAACTTTCTAAAGATTCTGTTATATAATAGCAGTAACTTAAATAAACTGTATTAAAACAGATTGAGGGGAGAAATAAAATTGATGAAAAGAGAAGAACGAAAAAACATGATTGAGTTTATCGAAAAGAAAAAAGGGATTGAACGTGACGAATTATTATTTATGACTGATGATGAAGTAGAGCATATTTATAATGTAACGTACTTTTTATATGAGGAAATTGCAGAGTAGTATAATAATCCCCACCTTATTAAAAATATAAGGTGGGGATTATTTCGTTTTTATACATGAGAATGATTTTCATGTATAATAATGTAAGATTGGAGGAATTTTACTATGAGCTCATGGCTATTATTCGCACTATTATCAGCAATTGCTGCTGCCCTCGTATCTATTTTTGGAAAAATCGGCTTAGATGGAATCGATGCCAACGTCGCAACGACGATTCGTTCTATTATTATGGCACTATTTATGGTAGGAGTTATTATTATACAAGGTAAATTTCAAAATATCGGTGATGTCCTCCTAAATAAAAAAGCACTGCTATTTATCACATTAAGTGGAATCGCTGGTGCTTCGTCATGGCTATTTTATTTTCTTGCATTAAAAACAGGAAAAGTCTCACAAGTAGCACCTATCGATAAATTAAGTGTAGTATTTTCCATTATTCTCGCGATGATTATACTCGGTGAAAAGTTAAACTTTATGACTGGTATTGGTGTAGTCTTTATTACAGCTGGTGTATTATTTATTGCTTTCAGCTAAAAAACCGCTATTATTAGCGGTTTTTTCTTTTCCTTATGTAAATCCACACAATCAATGCTACAATTGCCGAAACTAATAAAATCCATATTCCATAATGATGTAAACTATATTCAACGAAGCGCCACTTCTCTCCTAGTTTCCAACCTAGGCCAATAAAAACACTTATCCAAATTAGTGCACCACCGTAAGCATACAGACAAAAACGCCACCATGTTAAATTCGAAACCCCAGCAAAATATGCTGTTAAGTGACGTACTCCCGGTATAAAGTAGCCAATCATTAAAAGAAACGGACCGTATTTTTCAAATAAAATATGTGTTTTTTCAATATGATGTTCTTTAATTCTAATTTTCGGTCCATATTTTTTTAAAACAGGGAGCCCAAGTTTTAACCCTAATATGTAACTTAATGTAATGCCAAGCATTGCACCTGCCATTCCACTTAAAAAAGCAGCTGTTCCTGACATAACTCCTTTTGAAATGTTATAGCCTATAAAAGTCAATAAAAACTCATCCGGTATAGGTAATCCAACAATCCCGCCAGCTAAAGCTATAATAATTCCAAAATACCCATAATGTGCGATTAACTCGCCAATATGTTGCTCCATTCGGAAGACACATCCTATGCACGATCGTTATTCCATATTGTGCCCGTTCTATCTTCAAGCCAAACATGGTATACATATTCACTATACATTGTTTTTATAATGAACTCTACTTCTACTCCGTTCCTTTAACAGAGATTGAATCCGTAGTTTTTTGTCCCTCCCCACCGATTATTAGCCTGCACCAATCGGGATTTTACGGGCAGCAGGGCTCCCACTTAACTTCCCTGCATTCGCTAATTTTTGGAGTAGGAGTCTTACTGCCTATAAATAGCCAGATTAAAAAATAAAAATTCATGGGCTTATTTTTTTGTTACAATAAAGGAAAGTTACTTTTTGCAACGGTTTAACTCTCAGGAAAAATGATATATCTAGCAAAAACATAGTTTGGTCTATATGATGCAACTTCTACCTATTAGAGTAACACGCACCCTTTTACATACAACATCATTTTTCTAAATTATACAGGGGGAACGAACATGACCATTGAAAAACAATTTATCCAAAAGATTTACTATAAAACATTTTTAACAGAAGACTCTTCCATCCCGGTAACGGAAGTACTCGGTGAAGCATATATAAATGAATCAAAAAATGAATTCTCCAATATATCTAATATTCGCTTCGCACAAGGTGAAGTTTATTTTCAAACTAAAGACTTTGAAGCCGCTATATTCAAATGGGAGAAAGTAAATAATGAACTTGCTCTCTGGGCCATGAAGAATATTGCAGATGCTTATTTCGAATTAGATTTCTTACCAAAAGCAGAAGAAATTTATACATCTATCCAAACAGAAGATACAACTCTTACGATGGAAGTTTCCCTACAACTTCTTTCTCTTTATATCGAGCAAAATCGTTTAGGTCTAGCATTTAAGACGATTAGTGAAGCTGTTGCGTTTCAACCGGACTATCCAAATATTACTGCAATCGCTCGATCATTCTATGAAAAACAAGAAGATTGGAATAATGCTATTGAACTAGCGGTTCAAGAAGGAATTCGAACAAAATCATTACACTGGTTTGATACTTTAATCAATTATGTAAACAGAGGCTTTACCAACAAAATAAAACCTGAGTATTTCTATGAATCTTTAAAATCCTTATACGCTATTGATCAAGTTCAGTTTAAAGAACTTGTTATTTCACTTTGGAATAGCTATGAAAATGAATCATTCCATCTACCTTGGATTCAAACAATAAATCACTTATTCTTACATATTGAAGTAGATGCTAATGACGATTGGAATGAAATTTCTACTCGCTATCAAGAGACGTACTTCGAATTGATTACTGGACAACATTTTATGCACGAATTACAAGGACTTGTACCAGATTTATTAACAAATTGGTTTAGTTTAACAAAAGCGGAAGATTCTTTACTTGTCTCCGCAGCAGTATTAGCATGGAATGAAGTTTCACCGACAACCCTAGAATCATTACTTGTAAAAAGTGCAGGTGCCTTACTTTCAAATGCATCAGCTCATTCAAATGTTGATATGGCTGATGTATCAACATTATTTGAAACGATTGCTGTATGGGCTGAGAAGAATGATGTAGATTTAGGTCATCAATTCACACTACTTGTTCGTGAGTTATACGATTTAAACGTTGCACAACTTCTAGTAGCAGGAGCTAACGATTATGATAAATCAGCCTTTATTAACTCTATACTAGGCGAAAATATATTAAATGAGACTGTAACAACTGCAATTACATTTAAAGATGATAGTCAAACTGAAATAACTGAGCTTACAGAGCTAGATATACGAAATATACCAAACTTTGACGAACTTCATAACATACTGGCGGTACCTTCTCAGCCAGAACTAGAAAAAAAATGTATTGAAGTTAAATTACCAAGTAGATTTTTACGAAAAAATAAGTTTTCATTCCTTGTCACACCTACTATGCATGGACAACTTGACAAAAACAGCTCTCATTTCGAATACTTACAGGCAGCAGATAGTCTCATCTATGTACTAAATTCAGCTTCACCATTACATGATGAAGAGCTCAATACATTACTATATATTCGTGAGCAAGTACCTAATTTACAGATTCAATTCATCTTACAAACAATTGATGCGAATACTGGCGAAAACATCACGAACAACATTAAAAAGAAAATACTCGTACATTTCCCTGAAGCACAATTGTTCCCTTATTCTCCTTCCCAAGAGAGTAGTGAACAGCTAGGTAATGTAACAGACTCTATTCTTTCTAACCTTACTCAGCGTAACGTGGAAAAAGAACGCATTGAAAAATTATTATGGTTTATCCAAAAAACAATTGCATACCTTTTAAATGAACGTGTGGAATTAGAAAATACGTTAGTGAAATCAGTCCGCTGGAATAAGCATATTTTAGTAAAACTTGATGGTTTTATTAATAATCTTACTGCCATCCAAAAAGATAAAATTCGTTCTATTACAGAATCTTATCTTTTAACGAAAGAAGAGATTACGCGGGATATACATTCTCAAATCCCTGAATTGTTGCAGAGTTGCTCTGATCTTGTTCAAGAAGATAGTGATTTCAAATTAGTCCATGAAGAACTAAATGTAGCAATGAATGAAAGAATTCAAAAGCATGTACAGCAAGTACTTCTTCCTAAGTTTACTCAGTCTATTCAAGAGTGGATTGAAACTGCTCATAATGAATTCATCCAAGCTCAGGCTTATTTAGATGAAATGGGCGATACCTTTAATAAACTCTATGAGGAAGAGCGTATTAAACTTCCTTGCGATTTCAAATTACTAGATGACTGGGATAGAGATGTTGCAAGAATGACGAACAGAATTACAGTGGCTAACATCAATATTTTATTACGCTTTACACCGACACAATTTTTCTTAAAAAGTGCAGGAAAGCTATTCGGTAATATGCAAAAAAATCAATCTATGCTATCAAATAAATATAAACAATATATTGAAACAGAAGATTATACAGAAGTTGCTCAGATGATTTCAAAACAATTCTTCCTACAATTTGAAGTATTTGAAGGTGCGCTAGAACGTGATATCATGATGTTCTTTAAAGACCCTCTTAGCATATTGAAACAAACTGTAGAAGCGGCTCAACTTGAAATACAAGAAGATGAGCACACTTTGACAAAGCTAAGAACAAACCCAGAAACTTATCATGATCCTTTAACACTATTTAAATTGCAATTGTTACAAAAAAAATTCATGTTAAATATTGAAACCATCGCTTCACAAGAAACAATAAAGTGAAACTTTAATCAGTGAGGATTTTTGTTCATCCCCCCCACTGATTATTAGCCCGCACCAATCGGGCGTTTATGGGCAGTAGATCTCCCATCTAGCTTCTTTGCTCCACCTGAATTTTGAGGTGGGAGTTTTACTACCCACAGATAGCTGGATAAATACAACACCAACTGTTTAAATAAGAAAAACCAAGCAACTAATTCGCTTGGTTTTTCTTATTTTTAATTTACAATTTTCACATGTTCAAATGGATAATATATCGCCATGAGCTTTCCTAATACTTCAGTTCTATCAATGAGTCCTAAGCCGTTCCTACTATCCCTACTAACTAAACGATTATCTCCCATCACAAAAATTTTATTTTTAGGAATTGTAATCGGTCCAAAGTCTTCAGTTAAATTGATAAGTAATTTTTCTGCCTGTTTTTTATTATTATTTAAATACTCTTCGTTTTTCACTTGATGATTAACATATAATTGATCATTCTTCATCTCAATTACATCTCCTGGCAATCCAATAACTCTCTTCACGTAGAAATTATCTGTCTTCACGACAATAATATCCTCTCTCTCATAACTTTCAAATCTCTTGGCAAGTTTATTAATGATTACTTTATCTCCATCTTGTAAAGTCGGCCTCATCGATGCTCCTTTTACAGTCGTAGGAAAAAACAAAAAGATTTTTGCCAAAAACACCAATAAACATGCTATTGCAATTATTTCAAAGAATTCACGCAAACGTTTTTTCTTTTGCATCATTCCACCATCTCATCATCTTTTTATTTTTATTATAAATACTCCAACCGATTAATTTCCACAAAATTCTGAATTATAACATTAGAATATTATAAATATAAAATAATAATCATCGCAAATTTACTATTCTTATATATTACTAGACTGGCATTTTCCTATGAAATTCCTGCTTAGTAAATATACTATGCTGCATAAATTAAACAAACAAATATAGTAGCATAGCAATAAAAAAGATACTCTCAAAATAGCCTATCTACTATTTTTGAGAGTATCTTTTTATAATCCTACATATACAATACACATCTGCGCTGCGACATATGTAAACCAAATCCAAAGTGGTTCATACTTCAGTTTGCGCCCCCCGATATCTGTAACACCGATAATAAAATCAGAAATCACGAACAATAAACCACCAAGTGCTGGTACCCACCATATTCCTGTATTCTCGTAATATAAGGCGAATGCAAAACAAGCCATCCCTCCGACCCACAAACCGTAAATTAGAGCCCCTATCGTAAACAATTTATCCTGTTTTTCATTTCGGATAAAAAAGAACCATCCTATAATTAGAAAGAGTCCGTATACGAGTAAACCAATCCAAAAACCATTCCATGAAATACCTGTTTGTAAAAATGCTTTCACATAGAAACAATGTGCAAGAGCGAAAGTAACCATTCCTCCAATTAATCGATGACCAATTGGAATCAATCCTGCCATAAATAAATCTCCTATAGTTGATAAAGTCATACCAAGTGCAACCCATGTACTATATTCTACCGACGGATCTTGTAACCATATCCAAATTGCACTACCCGTTAAAGAAAAACTCAGAATAAGACGAACCGCTAACGGCAACGGCATATTATTTCTCGTTCTTTTCGTCTGTCCTATTGCATAAATTGCTCCCGTTAAAAAAAGAATAATTTGCCCGACTAACACAATGTAAAGTACATTCATAATATGTTCTCCTCAATAAATGCTTTTTCTATCTTTTTTTCGTTACATATAGCACGTTTTCCTTTTTCTATGCAAAAAAAGAAGAACATTGCTGTTCTTCCATTTTAATAGATTTTCTATTCTCTATGCTACCTGTTTTTCTTGCTCGATTTTTTGTTTAGCCGGAGTACGATTTACTACAATAATTCCCGCTGCGACACATGCTAAACCAAATAGTACGAATGAATGAATTGCTTCTCCTAAAATCATACTTGATAATAACACACCAAACACTGGTATAAAGAACATATACATCGATACTTTTCCTACTTTGTTATATTTCATAATTGTATTCCATATACAGAAACCCGCTGCCGATAAGAAAGATAAATATATAAGCATAAGTATTGCTTGTAGGTTAAATGTAAATGGCATCACTCCGACTTGAAATGCACCGATACATAGTAACCCAATTGATCCAAAAATCATTTGGTATGCTGTCATATACCCAACATCTAATGTTTTACTTCCTTCTTTTGCTAGTATATTTCCATACGAATACATCATTGCTGCCCCAAGAAGTAATAAGCTACCTATTCCAAAATGGAATGATAAGCTTCCGTCACTCGGTACATTCACCAAAATCACACCACAAAAACCGATAGATACTCCAATTATTTTTCTCATATTTAGAGCATCATCTTTATATAAAAAGTGTGCGAGTAAAATTTGAAAGAATGATGATGTTCCTGAAATAATCGCTCCTTCAATTCCTGAACTGTAACTCATTCCAATATAAAAACATATATATTGAAGAAAAGTTTGGAACAAACCAATTTGTACTAACTGCTTTCCTGTCCCTTTTTTGAAATGCATATCTTTTCCTAACGCTTTAAAAAAGAATAAGAGCATTACACCAGATAAGAAAAAGCGATAGCCAGCAAATAATATTTGTTCTCCGACTTCATGTGGCTGAATTCCAAGTTCAGCATAACTTAATTTAATAAAGGGAAATGCGCTTCCCCATAAAAACGTTGCCACTATTGCAGCAATAAATACGCCAATCGGATGGGTGAAAAATTTCTCTGTCTTCAACTTGCTGTCTTCCTTTCCGATCTTTTTATGAACAATATTCATATATACCAAAGGAAGTGCAAAAACACAAGTTTTCCGTTTATAATAGAAACAAAAACATATCATCTCATAAAAACATATGCTATACTGTAGAATAATTACAACATAATAACTATTAAAATCAGATTCAACAGAAATGCTGCTATCCGTTACGGATGGCAGCTTTCGTCGTTTTATAGGGGTTTCGATTTTGATTCTTTTTCTCAATAAGAATTCGGAAGGAGCGAGTAGTAATGAACGCAGAAGTAAAAACATTAAAAGCACAAGAAGATATTTCTCATCCCTCTTTATGGGATACATTAAAGAAACATTATGAACTTATATTTGCAATCGCATCTGGTATTTTCATTTTAGCTGGTTGGTTATTCACAAAAAACGATGCAATAAGTGCAGGTATCACTTTCTATATCCTCGCTTATGTAATTGGAGGATTCGCAAAAGCGAAAGAAGGTATTGAAGACACAATTGAAGAGAAAGAGCTAAATGTTGAAATGCTCATGATTTTTGCGGCTATCGGTGCCGCAGTTATCGGTTACTGGGCAGAAGGTGCTATTTTAATCTTCATCTTTGCATTAAGCGGAGCAATGGAATCTTATACATTAAGTAAAAGCCAAAAAGAAATTTCAGCGCTTCTTGATCTACAACCGGAAGAAGCATTACGTATTTCCAATGGAACTGAGGAACGTATTCCCGTTGGACAATTAGAAATTAACGATATTATTTTAATTAAGCCAGGTGAGCGTGTTCCTGCTGATGGCACAATTCATAATGGTGAAACAAATATTGATGAAGCAGCTATTACAGGAGAACCTATTCCGAATGAGAAAAAATTCGGCGATGAAGTATTTGCCGGCACTGTAAATTTACGTGGTGCTATCGAAGTTAAAATTACGAAGCCGAGCGATCAAACATTATTCCAAAAGATTATTCGTCTCGTTCAAAGTGCACAAAGCGAAAAATCACCATCACAACTATTCATCGAAAAATTTGAAGGAACATACGTAAAAGGTGTACTACTCGTTGTTGCACTTATGATGTTCGTTCCTCATTTCTTACTTGATTGGAGTTGGAATGAAACGTTTTATCGCGCTATGATCTTACTTGTAGTCGCTTCTCCTTGTGCGCTAGTTGCAGCCATTACACCAGCAACTTTATCAGCAATTTCAAACGGAGCGAGAAATGGTATTCTCTTTAAAGGTGGTATTCATTTAGAACGTCTAGCTTCAGTAAAGGCGATTGCCTTTGATAAAACAGGAACATTAACACAAGGAAAACCTACTGTTACAGATGTATATGTTCGAGAAGGCATAGCAGAAAGTGAAGTACTTTCTATTACAGCAGCGATTGAAAGTCACTCTACACATCCTTTAGCAGAAGCGATTGTTAAATATGCAAAACATGCTTACGACATTACGATAAAAAAACCAGAAAACGTTGAAGATGTAACTGGTTTTGGATTAAAAGGAATACTAGAAAACAAAGCTTATAAAATTGGTAAAGCTGATTTTATCGGGGAAGAAATAAAGACATTTCATAATGGCATTTCTGCCTCACTTGAAAAAGAGGGAAAAACTGTCGTTTATATTAGTGATGAGGATGGTATTCTTGGACTAATCGCTTTAAAAGATACCCTTCGTCAAGAAACGATATCTGCTATTCTTGATTTGCAAAGCATTGGTGTAGAAGCAATCATGATTACTGGTGATAATGAAGAAACAGCAAAAGCAATTGCCCATGAAAGTAATATAAAAGAATATTACGCATCATGTTTACCCGAAACGAAAGTTGAAACGATAAAGCAGTTAAAAGAAAAGTACGGCATAGTCGCCATGGTTGGAGATGGTATAAACGATGCACCTGCCCTCGCTACTGCTAGTATTGGTGTTGCAATGGGTGAAGGAACAGACGTGGCATTAGAGACTGCAGACGTTGTTCTCATGAAGAACGAATTATCTCGTCTCTCTCAAGCAATCCGTTTATCAAAACGAATGAACCGTATTGTGAAGCAAAATGTAATCTTTTCTCTAGCTGTAATTGCAATGCTGATTTGTTCTAACTTCTTGCAATTTTTAGCTCTTCCATTCGGTGTTATTGGCCATGAAGGAAGTACAATTCTTGTCATTTTAAATGGTTTGCGATTATTAAAAGGAAATAAATAAAACGGGTCCCTCATAGAGGACCCGCTTTTTTTAATGGTAGCTATTGTGACCGTTCGCACTGCTGCTCGTTTTATGCTTTGGATGCGAACTGCTCTTTTGTTTGTTATTTTTATTATTGTGGTTCTTTTTATTATTACTCATGAAATATCCCCCCTGTTCCCTTTTATTATGGAACAAGAGCTCATTTTTCATTACGGGAATTATTGTCACCCGTTCTATAATGATGGAGTAAACCATTAATTTCACCGCCAAGTAAAATTACCCACCCAGTTAAGTAAAACCATAACATTAAAATAATGATACCACCGAGACCACCATATGTATTAGCGTAATTTGCAAATTTATCTACATAATAGGCAAATGAGTACGATACCACAATCCATCCTACAGTAGCAAATAAAGCCCCCGATATGACTTCTCTTCGCTTTAATTTCCGATCAGGCGCAAACGTATATAAAAAGCTAAATAAGGCGAACAAAACGAAGAAACTCGCTACTAAACGCGTAATACTCCAAACATAAGAAAAACTATCTGATAAACCAATTGCTTTAAATACAGCTGCCCCAATCACTTGTCCAAATACTGGGACGATTAGCGCAAACACAATCATAAAAATTATTGCTAACGTAAACACGATAGATAAAGCTCTTGTTTTAATAAAGGAACGGGTTTCTGTTACATCATAAGCACGGTTAAAAGCATTCATAACCGCATTCACCCCGTTTGAAGCAAACCATAGCATCGATAGTAAACCGAATGATAATAAACCACCATTTTGCTCGTTTACAACTTTATCTACGTTTACCTCAATTAAGTTCATCGCATCTTCTGGTACGTACGGTTCTAATAAATTGAGCACACTTTCTGTTTGAAGGTCAATAAAGCCAAGAAGCGTAATTAAGAAAACAAGCCCAGGAAAAATCGCAAGCAAGAAGAAATAAGCGAGCTGTGCTGCCAAGCCCGCTACATCATCGCGCATCGTCCGGTCATATAAATCTTTCCCAAACGAAAAAGTACGATGTCTTCTTACTTTTTCTATAAATTTTCTCATATATTTTTAAACGCTTTTCTTCTCTTCTTTATTTTGCTTTAGCTCAATGTATGCTTCAGTTTTTTTTTCCTCTGCATTTGAGTCTTTCATAAATAATTCACGCGCTTCTTTCATACCACCATCTTCAGCTACCACTGGCTCTTCTTCCGCTTTAAGCTCATCTACCTTCGGAGATACAGCCTGAATTTCGATCGTTTCTGGTTTTTCTACTAGCTCAACTTTTTTCTTACTAAAAATTTCTTTCGTTTCTTTTAACGTCTCTACAACAGACGGCGTTAATTTTTTAATTTCTGCTACTTTCGCTTTCACTACATTAAAATCAGCAAGTTCGCGTCCTTTATCTGTAACAGTTTGCACTTTTTCTTTTATCTTCGCATTTTCACCAATTTCAATCATCTTTGTTTTTGCTTTTTCTGCTGTATTTTTTACCTTTTCACGATTTTCTTTCTTTAACATAGATACAGCTACACCTGCAGCTACACCAAGCGCAATGTTTCGAGCAATATTATTTTTCTTTGCCATATTCCTTCACCCTTTCATTTCTTATGTTAGAAAGTATTACTTTCTAAGCTTCCTCATATTCCTTGTTCATTTCGAATGAAAGCTAATAGCTTTGCACACCCTTCTGTTACAAGGTCATACACTTCTTGGAAGTTCCCTGTAAAATAAGGGTCAGGAACGTCTGTCCAGCCACCGTCTGGAACAAAATCGGACAGCATACCAATATAGCCTCCAGTTTTACCTAAACTTTTTAAATCTGCTATATTCTTGTTGTCCATGGCAATAATATAATCAAACTTTGTTAAGTCTTCTTTTTCTACTTGCCTTGCTTTAATTCCTTCAAAAGCGACTTCATTTTCTTTTAAAATTTTTTGTGTTCCTTTATGTGGCGGATGACCAATATGCCAATCTCCAGTTCCTGCAGAATCAATGACAATTTTCTCTTCGAGTCCCTCTTTTACGACAAGATCTCGAAAAATCGCTTCTGCCATTGGAGAACGGCAAATGTTCCCAAGACAAACAATACTTGAACTATATTTTTGTTTCTTCCCGTTGCCATAAACTTATAAAAATTTATAAATTATGTTTACTTCCCTGTTCTATGTGTCCAATTTTGCCTAAGCTACTCTTGTTTAGTATAACACTCCGAGGGCGTAAATTCGGATACAACGAATCCTACATATTAGCATTAACGTTTACGTGTTAGTTTGCCAATTGATAACGCGACAAATTGATAGATGCATTCAAATCCCTATCTATCCGAAGACCACAATCACATTGATATAATCGGTCAGATAATCTCAAGTCTTTCTTAATGCTTCCACAACATGAACACATTTTTGAAGATGGATACCATTTATCAGCTTCAATAAATTCAATTCCATATTTTTCGCATTTGTATTGAATTTGTCTCTTAAATTCGTATAAACCTTGCTTTGCTATCGCTTTAGCTAAATGTCTATTCTTCATCATCCCTTTGATATTCAAGGTCTCCATTACAATACGATATGGTTTGGTTTTCACGATATCGTTTGTCGTTTGATGAAGATGATTAACTCTGATATTCGATAATCTTCTATGCAGGTGTCGTACCTTTTTTTCGATTTTTATAATGTTGCTCGTTTTGACGAAACAGTTTCCCTCCTTATTCATTTGATATTTCCGAGAAACTTTACGCTGTAACCTTTGAAGGCGTTTCTCTGCCTGTTTTACTGATTTTGTTTTGTTAATGTTTTTGAACCTTTCACTATCTGAGCATATTGCTAACTCTTTTATGCCAATATCTATTCCGAGTGAAGCATCTGTTAGATTTTCTTTGGAAAATTCTTGTTCAACACCAACTGATACATACCAATACTTCCCGTCAAAACTAACCCTTGGATTAGTATATTTGCAACCCATAAGAAGTTGTTCGGAAGTTTTTATCCAGCCGATTTTTTCAATCAAAATTTGATTCTTTTTCACTTTCAATTTGACATTATCATTATAAAAGGATGGTTTTGATTTCTTTCTACTCTTGAAGCGTGGTTTATCTGATATGCCTTTGAAAAATCTCTTGTATGCGTTGCAAGCATCTTTAACAGCTTGCTTTGTGATATTGTTTGATACTTCATATAGCCAAGTATATTCTTCGGTTTGTTTTAATGTAGTCAACTCTTTACGAATAGTACCATCAGATATGAAGTTTCCACCATTTTTGTGATTTTCTTCTTGCTTCCCCAGTGTCCAGTTGTATGCCCAACGAGCTACTCCAACTGATTTCCAAAGCTGATGCTCCTGCTCTTTAGTGGGCTTTATCCTTATCTTCTTCGCAAGTATCACTATTCATCAGCTCCTTAATCATTTTTTTAGCTTTGTTCGCCCGTTTACCTTCTTGGTGTATTTCTGAATATATACTTATATTATAAACAACCAATTATTAATTATAAAGGAAATCCCTACTAATTTAATAGGATTGAAAAGTTTCATTAACGAAAATGATAAAAAAATGTTAAGATAACCTTATGTTATTTTAAAGGGGGACACTTCGGTGGATTTATCCGTAAAATCAGAAGCAAACGTTGAATATATGGTAGAAGCTATTAAAGAAAAATTACGCATGGTTAATGCTGGAGCAATGAGAGCTGCTAGTTTTAACGAAGAAATGTACGAGGACTTACGTGACATTTATGAGCACGTTATGAAACGTGAAACTTTCAGTATTAGTGAAATGCAAGCTATTACTGAGGAATTAGGTACATTAATTAAAAAATAACAAAGAGCCTCACGTATTCGAGGCTCTTTTTAATTTCAACAAATTCATGACAACTCTTCTCTCTTCCTCCTACTTCCATAAAATACTGTACAATGAAAGTAGAACCTCATCTTAGATTTTTCTCCATACATACTACTCACAAATAATAGCAACACTACCATTGCTAACTGTTTTTACTGGAGGTGCTGACTTATGAGCAATTGGTACAGTAAGACGAAAGATCAAACATTAATCGATTTAGAAACAAATGCACAGTACGGTTTAACCGATGAAATCGTAAATGAACGTTTAAAGCAATATGGCCCTAATGAATTAGCTACAAAACAAAAACGTACTTTATGGCAACGTATTTTCGCCCAAATTAATGACGTCCTCGTATACGTCCTTATTATAGCTGCCCTTATTTCCGCCTTTGTAGGCGAATGGGCCGATGCAAGTATTATTGCACTCGTTGTAATTTTAAATGCTGTTATCGGCGTAATCCAAGAGTCTAAAGCAGAACAAGCTTTAGAAGCATTGAAAAAGATGGCAACACCTAAAGCTATAGTAAAACGAGATGGTGAACTAAAAGAGATTCCATCTGAGCACGTTGTTCCAGGTGATATCGTTATGCTTGATGCCGGGCGATATATACCATGTGATTTACGGCTCATTGAAACTGCGAATTTAAAAGTTGAAGAATCTGCTCTAACTGGTGAATCTGTCCCTGTCGATAAAGATGCAATCTATCACCCTTCCATGCAAAGTGATGAGCAAGTACCACTAGGCGATCAAAAAAACATGGCCTTTATGTCAACGCTAGTAACATACGGACGCGGCGTCGGTGTCGCTGTTGAAACTGGAATGAAATCACAAATTGGGAAAATCGCAACTCTTTTGCATGAAGCTGAAGATGATATGACACCACTTCAAAAAAGCTTAGCACAAGTAGGAAAATATTTAGGATTTGTCGCTGTAGCTATTTGCGTCATTATGTTTCTCATCGGTTTTTTACAAGGAAGAGATACTTTGGAAATGTTTATGACTGCAATTAGTTTAGCTGTTGCAGCCATTCCAGAAGGCTTACCAGCTATCGTTTCCATCGTTCTTGCAATTGGTGTTCAGCGTATGATTAAACAAAACGTTATCATTCGTAAACTACCAGCTGTTGAAGCTCTCGGTTCTGTCACAATTATTTGTTCAGATAAAACAGGTACATTAACTCAAAATAAAATGACCGTTACTCACTTTTATAGTGATCGCACATACGACCAGCTAGAAAATTTGAATGTAAATAATGATGTACACCGTCTATTATTAGAAAATATGGTTTTATGCAACGATGCCTCTTACAGTGCCGACTCACAAACAGGGGATCCTACAGAAATTGCCCTTCTTGTTGCCGGAAGCTCTTTTAACATTCAAAAAGATCATTTAGAAAATACACATGAACGTGTTAACGAATTGCCTTTCGAGTCTGATCGTAAAATGATGTCAACTGTACATACGTACGATGAAAGCTACTATAGCATGACTAAAGGTGCTATTGATAAACTTTTACCTCACTGCACCCATATCTTTATAAATAACAAAATTGAGGTCTTAACAGATTCTGATAAAAATCAAATATTAGAAGCTGCCGGGGCAATGTCTCAAGAAGCTTTAAGAGTACTTTCATTCGCATTTAAACAATATAATGCGAGCGATGTGGATATAAATCATCTCGAAGAAAATCTCATCTTTATCGGTCTTGTCGGTATGATTGATCCACCACGTACAGAAGTAAAAGATTCCATTACAGAGTGTAAAAAAGCTGGCATTCGCACAGTTATGATTACTGGCGATCATAAAGATACCGCCTTTGCAATTGCCAAAGAACTTGGTATCGCTGAAGAAAAATCTGAAATTATGATTGGAACTGAATTAGACAACATTTCAGATACAGAACTAGCAAGTAAAATTAATCACTTAAATGTATTCGCTAGGGTCTCTCCAGAACATAAAGTGAAGATTGTAAAAGCATTACGTGCTGAAGGAAATATCGTTTCGATGACTGGTGACGGTGTAAATGATGCTCCTTCTTTAAAGCAAGCAGATGTTGGCGTAGCGATGGGCATTACAGGAACAGACGTCGCAAAAGGAGCAGCAGATGTCGTGTTAACAGATGATAACTTCTCATCTATCGTGAAAGCTGTTGAGGAAGGTAGAAATATTTATCGTAACATAAAAAAATCAATTCTCTTCCTACTCTCTTGTAACTTCGGAGAAATTATCGCTTTATTTTTAGCCATTTTACTCGGCTGGGCAACACCACTACGACCTATTCATATTTTGTGGGTCAATTTAATTACAGATACACTGCCTGCATTATCACTTGGTGTTGATCCTGAAGATCCAGATGTGATGAAGGAAAAACCACGACATGCGAAAGAAAGCCTATTTAGTGGTAGCGTTCCTTTCCTTATTTTCAATGGCGTTGTCATTGGACTTTTAACGCTAATAGCCTTTATCGTCGGGGCAAAATTCTATACCGGAGATACAAATTTATTCCCTCTTTTCCCAGAACAAATTGATGAAGATGTCCTATTACATGCTCAAACGATGGCATTTGTCGTTCTTAGTTTTTCTCAGCTCGTTCATTCATTTAACTTACGTTCAAGAACGAAATCAATTTTTTCAATTGGGATATTTACAAATAAATATTTAGTCTTCTCACTTCTTATCGGTGTTCTTATGCAAGTTTGTATTATCTCCATTCCTCCTCTTGCCAATATATTTGGTGTACATGCATTAACAATGCGAGATTGGGGATTCGTTCTCTTATTAAGTATCATTCCGCTTGTTGTGAATGAAATTATTAAATTATTTAAGAGAAAATAAAAGGCAATGAGGAATATTCCTCATTGCCTTTTCATTTACCCCGCTATTTGCCAGGCAGTAAAACTCCCACCTCAAAATTCGGCTGGAGCAAAGAGGTTAGGTGGGATTGGGGCTACCCGTAAACGCCCGATTGGTGAAGGCTAATAATCAGTGGGGATGAACAAAACCCCCACTGATTAAAGTTTCACTTTAGCCTTGTAATTCTTTTTTGATGTTCTCTGTTAATGCAGCCATACGCTTACGGCTTTCTTCACGCTCACGTTTATTTTGTTCTTCAATTTGTTGTGTTTCTTGCATACCTCTTGAAATAATGTTCCAAGTATCCTCAAGTGTTTCCATCTTAATACTAGAAGAACCTGATAATCTCGCCACTTCCACACTTTGAGTCGCGATATTTTGTGCATTTTTCTTAAGTAATTCATTTGTACGACGATCAAGTTCCGCCATAGAGTCTGCAACCAGCTTTTGACGTTTTGCATTTACAGCTTGAATAATACCATTTTTAAAGATAGGAATCGTTGTAATAAATGCTGTATTGATTTTACCGATTAATTTATTGTTACCGCGTTGAATCATACGAATTTGTGGCGCTGTTAATAGAGCAACCATACGTGCTTTTTCTAAGTCATCAATACGTTGTTCTAAAATTTCAACAGAGTTTTTAAGCGATTCTAATTCGATACCTGCTAACTGATCATTATTACGTACGCGCTCTTCGTACATTGGAACTAACTCTGTATTTAAACGTTCTAATAACATTTCCCCTGCTACTACGTATTTTTCTAAATCTAAATAATACTTTAAGTTTTGCTCATACAGGCCATCTAATGTACCAATTGATTTTTTCATTTCATCTTGATACTTCGTAATTTCCACGTATACTTTATCCATTTCGCGACCCATTGTCTGATACTTACTAAAGATTTGTTCGATCATTTTATCTGCTTTTTTGAACATGCGTGAGAAGAAACCACTTTTCTCTTCCGCAAAGTCTTTGCTATCAAATCTGTCCATAATTTTACCAAGCTGTTTTAATAATTCACCAGAGTCTTCTATTTTTGATAAAGACATTGTATGTAAAATTTGATCAGCGAAACGTGAAATTTCCATAGATGGTTCTTTTCCAAGCTCGATTAATTCTAATTGATCTTTAATATCTACCGCATTATAAATACGTTGCACTTCCGCATCTTGTCTAAGTTGTAACCGAACATCTTGTGCAGTTTGCTCATTTAGTTCTGTTTTCGAATCTAGTACGACTGGGTTATTCATATGGTATTCTCCCTTTCCTTATAAAAATGGACGAAATAGTCCTTTTATTGTTTGTGATAAATTTTTATAGGCTGATGAACCATGAAACTCAAGGTCGAAATTAACTTCTTCAAGCCAATGTGAATCAAATGCTCCTACTTCAATATACGGTTCAATATCGTTTCTCCCCGTTGGGTTGAAGTGGAATACATCTACTCCAATTTGATTTAAAAACAATAATAAAACAGCATCAGAACGGCTTAATTCTCCGCTCTTCTCATTATTAAATATAACAATTTTCGGTACTTCTTGCGAATAATCAAATTTCTCAAGTTGCTCTAAAATGTTCGGTGGAATTTGAGAAAGCTGTGCAAAAACATAAAGTGCTACATCTTGTTTCGTCTCTTTCGCAATTGGTTTACACATTTCACTTTCGCACGTATGAATGATTGCCTCTGCAATACCATGCTGTAAACCTTCTGGTAAACGTTTATGCGGCCACCAATGACTATTCATAATTAAATCTGGATGTAATTTCCCCCCGCGGTCCAATGCATCTCGATAATGATATTGGAAATTCGCTTTTTGTTCTTTCGTAAACGGAAATGTATTAATTAATAAACTGTTATCAAATGATGTAACAGCCTTTAATCGTTGAAAATATTCTTTATCATTCTTTGACACACCTGATATTTTTGCAAATA
Source organism: Bacillus sp. NH11B (assembly GCF_001884205.1). NCBI lineage: Bacteria > Bacillati > Bacillota > Bacilli > Caryophanales > Bacillaceae > Bacillus > Bacillus sp. NH11B. Next base: position 76,151 of record NZ_MAOG01000085.1, read on the forward strand.
AAGAAGGAATATAAATATGCTTGTTTTCAACAAAGAAGGTTGGGCGTACAAATGCCTTTTCTTTCGTAATTAAAAAGAGTTCATCATATGTTGTTTTTAATGTACGTGCTACAGGTGTATATGAACGGAATTGCCACGGCTTATACAGCAGTGAATTATCGTGGTGAAGTACTTGCTCGATTTCTTTTGAAGCTTGATAAGCTACTGTTGCGACGCGCTCACGACGCCGATTGGGAAATGATTCCAATGAAATACGGCCCGAATGAGATACGACAAAAGTCCTTCCTTCCTCATCTATATTCTCAAACCCATCTTTTCCTTCAGGGTGATAATAAAGCACATCGCAGCCGAGCATAATAAGAAAGTATAAGAAATATATACGACTCTCCGTCGCATCACCGTACCAAACGATACGCGGCATTTGTTTCTTATAATTAATCGTAGAGAACCACTTCGTTACGTAATTTTCACTTAATTTAATCATATCGATTAAGAAACGACGGAACCCTTCTGTTTTTAAAGATTGATTATGTTGTTTTTCATACAATTTTAATACCGAAATAAACGTCGTATGTATATAATGCTGTAAGTCAGGATTGTCTACTTGCGGTAATAGTTGTTTTCCAGACAAATGGGCTACAAGTCTATTTACTGTAAGTCCATTCGGTGCTTCTTGATGTAATGTAAAAACTTCTTGAATATGGCGCAGTTTTTCGGGATCAATTACCTTATTTAAATTTTGTTCATGCAAAACCTCGATCCCTTTTGCTTCACTATAATCAAATAACTCATTGAAATATTCATCTACATCATTGGGAACACCAAGAATACGAGTTGCTATATAACTAAATTTCATCTCATTCTCTGTCAGTTCATATTGTGGACGTTTTTCTAAAAGCGCTTCAAATTGCTTTAAATCTGATTCTTTTTTTAATGCACATGGTTGAAGTGTAAAACGTGAAAACACAACAGTTCACCTCCAAAAACATTTACGTTTTTTATAAAGTCTCTCTTCTATTATAAACTATTTTTAGTTATAAAAAATGGGCGCTCGCATAACGAGCAAACCCATTTCAATTATTTATGTTCATTTTTAGTAGCTGCAACTTCTTCTTTAGCTTGTCCAGAATTCTTCATGTAGTGAAGTATAAATGTTGCTCCAAACGCTACAACTAAAATAATAAAGAACGCTGTATGACTTACTTCAATATGAATAACAGACAGTAGCATTTTTACTGCAATAATTAAGATTAAAATATAGGCTGTCGTTTCAAGTTCTGGAATACGCTCTAACAATTTTAAAAATACGCCAGCGATACCACGCATCATTAAAATACCGAGCATTCCACCTAATAGTAAAATCCAAACTTCATTCGATACACCAAACGCAGCAAGTACGCTATCTACAGAGAACGCGATATCCATTAATTCAACCATCGCCACCGTTCCCCAGAAAACACCGAACATTCTGAAGAGAATACTATTTTGGTTCATACCATCAGCTTCCTCTTCTTCTGCATTACCTTTTCGTTTATCAATGAAGTATTTAATTGAAAGCCAAGCTAAGTAAAGTGCACCTAACACTTTTACCCATGCTAATTTAATTAAGTACATTCCAATTCCAATCGCGATAAATCGGAATACATACGCTCCAATAAGTCCATAGAATAATGCTTTTTTACGTTTCTCTTCCGGAAGGTGTTTTACCATTACCGCTAACACAAGTGCGTTATCAGCAGATAGTAACCCTTCAAGTACAACAAGTGTACCGATTAATCCCCAAGATACTGGATCTTGCAACACTTTAATCCACATGTCCAAGTCAAAAAACTGAGCATACGTATCAAGGATTCCTTGCAAAATACTCATCTTACCTTTATCCCCTATTCTTTGCTAGATTTATAGAAAGGTCAAAAAAAGGAAACGAATGTCGTTTCCCTTCTTATGCATCCAAGCCATACGCTCTTACAAGCGCACCTAAGCCACCTTGGAAACCACTTCCTACTGCATTAAACTTCCACTGTCCATTATGACGGTATAATTCACAAAAGACAACTGCTGTTTCAATGGAGAAATCTTCCCCTAAATCAAAACGAAGAACTTCTTCGTTTGTTTCTTCATTTGCTAAACGAACGAATGCATTTGCAACCTGTCCAAAGTTTTGATTACGACCTTCACCATCATAAATTGTAACTGTAATAGCAATTTTATGAACATCTGCTGGAACCTTTTTCAAATCTACAACAAGTTGCTCATCATCACCGTCACCTTCACCTGTACGGTTATCTCCTGTATGTAAAACTGATTCACAAGGAGACTGTAAATTATTATAGAAAATAAAATCAGTTTCCTTCGTACATTTCCCGTTCGCATCTAATAAAAAGGCAGATGCATCTAAATCGAAATCAGATCCACCATCATAAGATTTAATATCCCATCCAAGACCAATTACCGCTCTTGATAAACCTGGGCTTGTTTTAGCTAAATCAATTTTCTGTCCTTTTTGTAATTGAATAACCATGCATATTCACCTCTATATTTTAATTTCAAAAAATATATCCATCAGTAAATATACATTTCACTGATGGATATATAAGTCTATTACTCTACATCTAAACCAAAGTTATTACATAGAGAACCTAATCCACCTTGGAATCCACTTCCGATTGCATTGAATTTCCACTCACCTGCGTGACGGTATAATTCACTTACTACTACTGCAGTTTCAATAGAGAAATCTTCTCCTAAATCGTAACGAATTAATTCTGCATTCTTTTCTTCATCCATAATGCGTACGAAAGAGTTAGAAACTTGTCCGAAGTTTTGGCTACGGCCTTCACCATCATAAATTGTGATTGTGAAGCAAATACGTTCGATATGTGCAGGGACATTTTTTAAGTCTATTTTAATTGTTTCATCGTCGCCTTCACCTTCACCTGTACGGTTATCTCCTAAATGCTCTACAGCACCATTCGCACCTTTTGGGTTATTATAGAAAACGAAATCCTCTGCTCCTGAAACTTTACCGTTAGCACCTACTAAGAAGATACTAACATCTAAATCGAAATCGCTTTGTCCGTCATAACGATTCGTATCCCAACCAAGTCCTACAAGAACTTTCGAAAGACCTGGGTTTGTTTTTGTTAAGTCTACCTTTTGTCCTTTTTTCAATGAAATTGATGCCATATACAATTCCTCCTTGGTTTATCTTATTGGTAACGTGATACAATCTCACTTAAGTTTTTATCTTGTGTTCCTTCTCCAACTGCTGAAAACTTCCATTCATTTCTGTCTCGATACATTTCCCCTGCAATTAAAGTCATTTTGCCAGCGTAATTATCTGACAAGTTATAACGTGCTAATTCTTCACCTGTTTGTGGGTTTTGAATACGAATATATGCATTGCGAATCATTCCAAAATCTTGACGACGATTTACACAGTCATAGATATTTACAACGAATACTAAACGATTAATACGGCTCGGAACTTTATGTAATTCTACGAAAATTGTTTCGTCATCACCAGCACCTTCACCTGTTAAATTATCTCCTGAATGAATGATACTACCACAAGTAGAAAGTTTGTTGCCAAAATAAACTAGATCATTTTTGTTTAAAAAACGATCTCCTTCTAACATAACAACAGATGCATCACAATCTACATTTGGTTTACTTCCAAATAAAGAAGACAGAAAACCACCTGATTGCCCAATTGGATCCCAGCCCAAGCCAACCTGCAGTTTTGCCACTCTCGGTTGTCCTTTCGTTAAATCGATCTTTTGTCCTTTTTCTAAAATAATAGGCATGAAGTTTCTTCCTTTCTACAAAGCATTTTCCGAATCGGAAAATATTGTATTCTTCTCTTATATTGTAGCATTATTTATCTAGTGAGAAAAAGGATAAATTCTCAATTATATGAAAACATCCATATAATTTACTTATGATGATGTAAGAAGTGGTAAATGGAACCAATCATTCCTGCACAATTGCCGCTTTGCGCAAGTTTAATCTCACAATTACTATAAATCTCTTGATTTAAGTATGTTCCTATCTCTTCCTTCACTTCATTTAAGAAAGCATCTCCTCTTTCAGTAATTCCCCCACCAATAATAATCATTTTCGGATTAAAAATATAAGCAAGGTTACTAATTCCAATCGCCAAATGTTTAAAGAAAATCTTCACGGCTTGAGTAACACCACTATCACCCTTATCATATAATTCAAAAATTGTTTTACCATCCCACTCTTCTTCACCTTTATATCTTCGTACAAGATGAATTAATCCCGAAATTGAGGCAACCTCCTCAAAAGTTTTCCCTTCTATTAACATATTCCCCCATTCCCCAGCTCCAAACGAATGTCCACGGTATAATTCCCCATTTATAACAATCGCTCCACCAATCCCCGTTCCAAGCGTGAGCATAATAAAATCACTTTCTCCCCTCCCAGTCCCTTTCCATTTCTCACCAAAGGCTGCACAATTAACATCATTTTCAATAGATACAGGAACTTTTAATATTTCTTGTAATCTCTCAACAATAGAAATATCAGCATAATGTGGAATATGATCCACCCCTCCCGTTATAACTCCTTTATCAATATCAACAATTCCGGCTGTACTAATACCAATTCCGGAAATATCATGTTCAGTCATTAACTTTTTTGATAAATATATAAGCTTTTGAACAATTTGTTCTCCTCCCAAATGAATTTCTGTTGGGATTTTTTTATGCATTAGTACTACCCCTATTTCTGAAACAATTCCATATTTAATTTGCGTACCACCAATATCAAATGCAATATATTCTTTCATCCGTTGCCACTTCCTCTACTGTTATGAGTGTAAATTCTCCATCACTCTACTATTTGTAGGGAATTTACATTAACTCTTTTCTCTCTTTAGAAATACACCACCTTTTTCTATATATAGTTTTTTTTGCATAAAACTCTTTTTCCTATGAAATATTACAAAAGGGATATTTTTTAGATGGAACAATAATTTTTTCTTCAGGAGGAAAACAATGACAAAAATCTTCATTTTAGCATCTACACTTTCTTTATCCTTTTTTAGCGGCTTAAATATTGGTAATGCTGCAACGGAAAACTTCCACCCAATAACAAACGCTATTGTACAAAATAACGATAATTTAGCAGAAGGTAATTCAAAAGATAATAATAAACCTCCAGGAAACAATGGTTCTCAGGACGATAGTGGTTCTGACGGCAACGGTTCTGGTGGCAGTGGCTCTGGTGGCAACGGTTCTGGTGGCAGTGGCTCTGGTGGCAATGGCTCTGGCGGCAGCGGTT
>NZ_MAOG01000086.1:0-224 GCF_001884205.1 Bacillus sp. NH11B
CCATCTTAATTGTTCGACATACATAAACTGTTACTTCACTACCTATCGAATGTATGTTTGTTGTATAATAGACACATATCGAAATGGAGGTGAAATGAATGATGATTAATAAAGCATATAAATTTCGTATCTATCCAAATAAAGCACAAGCAACCCTAATCAATAAAACGATTGGCTGTTCTCGTTTTGTATTCAATCATTTCCTATCTCTATGGGATAATGCA
>NZ_MAOG01000087.1:0-214 GCF_001884205.1 Bacillus sp. NH11B
AGATAAACAAGACAAGCAAGATAAACAAGACAAGCAGGACAAACAAGACAAGCAGGACAAACAAGACAAGCAAGATAAACGAGACAAGCAAGATAAACAAGACAAGCAGGACAAACAAGACAAGCAAGATAAACAAGACAAGCAGGACAAACAAGACAAGCAAGATAAACAAGACAAGCAAGATAAACAAGACAAGCAAGATAAACAAGACAAG
>NZ_MAOG01000088.1:0-133578 GCF_001884205.1 Bacillus sp. NH11B
GGACCCGTTGCTCCTGTTGCTCCCGTTACTCCTGTCGCTCCCGTCGGACCCGTTGCTCCTGTTGCTCCCGTTACTCCTGTCGCTCCCGTTGCTCCTGTTGAACCTGTCGCTCCCGTTGGACCTGTTGAACCTGTCGCTCCCGTTGGACCTGTTGCTCCCGTTGCTCCCGTTGCTCCCGTTGGCCCAAGCTTAGGAACTGTCCCATCGCAACTAAAACAGCACGAATCAACATGTAAACCATTTTGATTATTACATCCACAATATCCATTTGCATTATTACTCCATAAAGACATGTTGACCCTCCTTCGTGTTCAATCGTTTAAGTACAGCCCACTAATTAAAAATATCTTTCTAATATAAATCAGTTTTTATTTTCCTTATCAACTACCCGCTCTGGAACAAACCTTTTATAAACAAAGTTTTTTTCCTTACATTCTAATAAATATTACATGCAATACGCTCTCCTTTCGCTTGTACTTTCGCCTTCCTCATTAAAGGAATTTCAGCTCCTTCAACTTTGATACACGTATGCATTTTAATATGACATATTAAAATCTATATAAATCGTTATTTTTAGTCTAAATTCCCAAAAAATATTGACACTTAAAATGCCCTCATAGTATGATTTGGATGTTTTAATTGATAATGACTTTCACCATCGTACATATTGCAAATAAAACATTTTATTTTTGGGCAGAAGATGAAGAAAATTATCGGTATTTTCATAGCAGTTCTTCTATTCGATGTTGGATGTGGTCAGCAAAAAGAGGAGAAAAAAGAAACAAAAGCGGACAATAAAAATCAAGCTATAGCAATTAAACACGCTGAAGGGGAAACGAAGTTAGATAAACCAGCGAAAAAAGTTGTTGTACTTGAGTGGGTATATTCAGAAGACTTATTAGCACTTGGTGTTCAGCCAGTAGGGATGGCAGACATTAAGAATTATAATAAAATGAAATAACTCGACGTTCTTGTGCTTGGCGATGATTTAGCAACCGGACTCGGGCAGCCTGTAAATAAAACGCATCTTGCTCTAATTGTGTTAGCGACACTACTTGCATCAATTAATATTGCTGCTGTCGGTACTATCGCCTTTTTAGGCCTTGTTGCACCGCACTTAGCGCGAATCGTTGTTGGCATGAATCATCAAAGACTATTCGTTTGTTCAGCACTGTTTGGAGCAATCCTTCTTTCCGTTGCTGACTTACTCGGACGAACGATTGCATATCCGAAGGAAATTCCTTCTGGGCTTGTTGTTGCTGTACTTGGAGCACCGTATTTCTTATGGTTGATGAGGAAGAGTGGGAAGAAGGTTAGTTAAAAGACGGCTTCATATATGTGAAGCCGTCTTTTTTATTATGGCATAAAATTAATATAAGCTTTGTACATAAAGTATATAACAAGTGAGTACATGATTATATTAAACACACTTCGTTTTAAAGTTAACCGTCTCTTTAATTTCTTATCCTGTAACCTTAGTTCTATTCCGTTTGCTATTTTCAATCTACCTACTATTTGAAATAACTCTCTGTAATCATCAGCATTTCCCAATAATACGTATTCCTTATCATTTTTATACTTTATATGCAGAAACTCACTTCCACCTTTACGGTCTAATATTGTTTTCATATAAGCTACTTCATTCAATACACATACTTTTAAATCAACTTCATTATAATAACGATCCATAAAAAACACATACAACCGTTTATTTGTAACGATTAACACATTATTAATACCGAAGTTCATTGAAAGAACGCCTACCCCTAAGCTCATCGCTGTTCCTGTCTGCCAATTTTTCACGCGAGGATTTTCAGCAAACATACTATATAAAATCTCTTCGCTTCCCTGTAACTCTTCTTGTACAACCTCATAACAACGTTTCATTAAAATTGTTTTTGTTACAACTTCTTTTGTACGATCTATTTTCTTTTTATCTATTTTCTCATCATTTCTATAATCATCTACAAAATTATCGCTATACTGCAAGTTATTTAATTCCTGAAGTAACTTTTCTTTATTCATTTCTTTTCCCCCCCAACATCTTCTTCAATTTTTTTCTCCCTCTTGAAAGCCTGCTATATACCGTATCTCGTGTCATACCGAATTCAAGCGCTATTTCTTGTACGCTATATTCATCTAAATACCTTTTTATAAAAATTTTCTTATCTTCTTCATTCAATTCTTTAATTAAAACGTAAAAATTATAATCTCGCTCTTCTTTTGTTAAATTGACATTTTTTCTATCTTCATATATTTCTTGCTGAAACTCTTGTAATTGATAAGCCTTATTACTTTTTCGTTTATAATCAATGGCTTTAAATTTAGCGACAGATATAAGCCAGTTTCTAAATTTCCCACGATTTTCATCATAACTACTAATGTTGTACCAAACGATTAATAAAATATCATCAACACATTCGTCCACTAACACCTTACTCTGTGCCGTATCTAAAACACTATGAACCACCTTATAAATTAAATCCCCATATCGATCAATTGCTGTATGTAATGCTAACATATCTTGCTTTCGAAGACCTTCTACTATTTCTATATCCTTCACCCTTATCACCACTCTTTATTCCATTCTTTATCCCATTCTTTATCCATTATATATACGAATGAATACATTCGTTTTCTGACACTTTTACAAATATTTTCTAATTATTTTCATATTGTAGCAATGCTTCATTAATTATTTCTTGTGGAACAGGGATTATATTATCTCTCACGAATTTAATCTATGAACAAAAATAGGAGGGATAACAATGTACCAAACAATTGAAGGCTTCTTACAATCATGGACATACGAGGCTGAGTCTACTCAAAAGATGCTCGATACATTAACAGATGAATCTTTATCACAAGAAATTGCACCTGGGCACTGGACGTTAGGGAGAGTCGCTTGGCATATCGTTACAGCACTTCCTGTTATGCTATCTGGTACAGGGCTTAAGTTTGAAGGGGAAACGAAAGATTATCCTGTTCCAACTTCAGCAAAAACAATTGCAGATGGGTATCGTAAAGTAAATGCGGCTTTTGTTGAAGCACTTCAAAGCGAATGGACTGATAAAGACTTAACTACTATTAATGATTTCTTTGGTCGCCCTATGCCGAATTCTATATTTTTAATGACGCTCATTAATCATCAAAATCACCACCGCGGACAAATGACAGTTTTAATGCGCCAAGCTGGCTTAACAGTTCCTGGCGTATATGGTCCTGCAAAAGAAGAATGGGCTGCGGCTGGAATGGAAGCTCCTAAAATGTAACTACAGAAAAAGACAAGGTGTTTACAAACCTTGTCTTTTTCTGTAACTTGTTTCATGTGAAACTATTTTCTATTAAATGGTTGTTTTATGGAAAAAACACGTTAAAATGAATACATATTATAAGGAGGCGCAACCAAATTGAATACAAAAAATAAAAAAATAGTTATGGGAACTATTTTACTAACTTCTATTATTGGAGTTATTAGTGTATCTCTTTATTTCACATATTATGGTACCCCTTGGGAAAAACAAACAGCAATTACGGAATCAAAAGAATATATTACAAAATACTTTAATCTAGATGCGGAAGTCAAAAATACTTCTTACGATGCTAAAATGGATAGCTATGCGGTCTCCTTTGAAACAAGTGGAGACGGAGAATTTACTATCGAATATAAAAGTCCTAATAACTTTAACATTTCTCCAGGAGTGCAAGAGTATTTGAGTAAACACTACAAATTTACAGAATAGTAACAAAGCATACATATACAAAAAAAGAGTTGGTGTAACGCCAACTCTTTTTTCTTATTCTTGTCACGCTGTTACATCTTCCCTCTCTATATTTTTAATTCCGTAATATGCAATCGCAACTCCAATCACTGCAAATGCTAGTTGAAGGGGAAGAAAGGTCGCTATAGGAAATATTGGTGGGTTATTAATTGCAATTAGTACAACGATAATAGACGAAACAATAGTAGTTGGCACTGAACGTTTACGCATTCCGAAGTATAGAGGAATTAAGCTTATTCCAGCAGTGGCAATGGCTAAAGGAACGAGATTTATCCCTTCTTGAATCAATTGATCTACTGTAAATGGATTAGAAAGAATCGAAAAATAACTATCTACTCCAATGAAAATTCCTACTACAAAAATATTGGATAAAATAACTGTTATGAATGTTAATATTGCTGTAATAGCCAACTTACTAATCATTATTTTCTTTCGATTAATTGGATAAGAAAACATGAGTAATATTGTTTTGTTTTTATATTCATCAATTATTAACTTAGCTATTAGTACAGCACCAAAAATAATAAATGTTGCTCTTACTATTGCACTAGCCATTAACAAAATCGCCTGCGGATCTCTTATTTCTGGATCTCCCTCTATTTGAGAAACGATGCTGACAAAAATCAATAATGCCAGTATAACAAGATTTGCAATTACTGCTCTCTTCACGTACCAGCCAAGTTTAAATTTCTTCAGTTCTAGCTTCATAAGACGTAGCATGATAGTCCTCCTCTCGTTTAAGACTTAATCAATATAAATTGCTCCTGTTTCACTTAAAATCTTCACTTCATTTGTTGCATCACCAATGATTCCTTCTATTATCTTTTCAGTATTCTTGTCTTTCTTCAATCCGTTTACATTCACCATTATGTCATTCGAATTACTTTTAGCTGTAAGTTTCAATGAAGCTGGAACACCTTTATACCTTACGCCAATATCTCCTGATTTTGTTTCTACAAATAATGATTTTCCTTCTGTCATATCTTTCAGTAATACTTCACCGGATGTTGAATTGATGTTCATATTGAAGTTGTTTACATTTGTTATATAGTTATCACCAGTCGTAGACTTTATGTTTAACTCTTGTACTGAACTATCTTTTACAGCTAACTCTCCACTTTGCGATATGAATTCGCCTTTCTCTGCCGATAGTCCTAAAATCATTTCATCTCCAGATTTGCCTTTTGTCACGATACTTTTTACTACTATATCGCTTATTTTCACATCACCAGATTTATTATTTAATACAATTTTATCTATTTCTTTCTTCGGAATAGCTATAGATATACTATTTTTCTTCCTAAACGTAAAACCATTAAAAAATCTGATCGCCTTTTGTTTTTGTTTAATCACAATTTTCTTTCCGTCATTTTCTATTTTGACAGGCTCTAAATCGTTATCTACTCGTTGACCTTGAGCAGAAATTACTATTTTGTTACCATCTGTACTTTTAAATTCAATATCCCAGTTCTCATTATCCACTTCTATTTCTTTTATATTATTTATCTCAAAAGACTTTTCTTTCTTAAAATCTTTCCCCTGAAATGTCTTAAAACCAAAAACCACACTAGCAATTGTCAGAAATAAAATTGCAATTACTATTATTTTTTTCAACATTCATACCCCAGTTCGTTGTTGTTTTAAACTTACTCTACGCCACATCAACCTTGTCGATTTTACGATATGAAAGATAACTAATAAAAATCCCTAATAAACAGAGCACTATTGGGATAGCTATAAAATTATAAAAACTTACTTGATTGTTTCCAATGTTACTGTTCATTATCATCCCAATTATTACTGCAGAAGTAATCGTTGTCGGTGTCGATTTCTTTCTCATCCCAAAAAATAAAGGAATTAAACTTATACCGGATATCATAAATGCATTTATAAAAGTAGCTGGAACGGTAGCTATTATTTCCCCCATCGTAACAGGCGTTTCAATTACTCCCATCATTGGATTCATAAAAAGTATGAGCAAACTAATAGTGAAAGTAGCAATAATCATGCTCACAAAACAAAAACTAAAAACGATTGTTAATTTCGCCCTCATTAACATTTTCCTTTGCAATGGATACATAAACAATAGTTGCATTGTTTTGTTCTTATACTCATCAATTACTAAACGTGATAAAATGACCGAACTAAAAATAAGAAATGTCATCCTAATAAAGATGTTTGCTAAGGTCATATATTTTGTAAAATCAGTGAGCGCCGCATCTTCTTCCAATTTCGCTCCCAACCCCATAAGACTTACCGCAGCAAAAATTACTATAATACAAATTGCTACACCTTTAAAGTAACTAGATAATTGATGTTTCTTCCATTCGAGCTTCATTAGTTTAAACATATAAGCCACCTCCATTAAGCATGAATACCTTCTCTATCCATTACATTCAAGAAATATTCTTCTAAGGAGCTATGCTTCTTATTAATACTTTCAATTTCTACATCATTCATAATGAGTGCTTTTGAAATTGCTTGCTGCGTCACCGCCACTTCATAAACACGAATCATGTTTCCACTCATTATTTTGTAATTTTTTATACCGAGTTTATCTTCTAGAATATAAGCTGCACGTTTTACATCAGGAACAGTGATTTCAATGTACTCTGTTTGTTTTCCATTAATACTCTTCATTGAAACTTCTTTTATTAGTTTCCCATTTTGAATAACACCAATTGTATCTGCCATTTGTTCCATCTCGCCTAAAATATGACTAGAAACTAATAAAGTAATGCCATATTCTTTGCAGAGCATTTTAAATAAATCTCGCAATTCTTTAATACCAATTGGATCTAAACCGTTAATTGGTTCATCTAAAATGAGAAGCTCTGGTTTTGTCATGATTGCTCTTGCAATACCGAGTCGTTGTTTCATCCCTAATGAAAAATCTTTTACTTTTTTATTATCAATGCCGTGCAGTTTCACTAAATTTAAAGCATGATCAATTGCATTTTTATCGTAATAGCCCATATATTCACAATGTAATTCTAAGTTTTCCTTTGCTGTTAGCTTCTCATAAAAAACCGGATATTCAATAATTGTTCCCATTCTTTTTAATACTTCATAAGAAGTGTCTGTTAACTTCTCACCGAAAATTTCAATATCACCGCTCGTCGGTTTGATTAAATTTGTGATCATTTTCATAATCGTTGTTTTACCTGCACCGTTCGGTCCTAAGAAACCGTATATCTCTCCTTTTTTCACATGCATGTTAACGCTAGAAATAACTTCTTTTCCTTTAAGCACTTTCGTTAACTGATTCGTTTTTAATATATATGTCATGTCACTGTCTCCTTTCGCACTACTTTATATTTCTATAATAGACAACGAAAATCTCTTTTTTCTTACCCGTTCCTTACAAATTTCTTACGCTGAAAAAAAGCTTGTAGAATCTACTTCTCTACAAGCTAAAACTGCATCTTTGTTAATACAACTGTAAAAATTGTTTTTTCATACGGCCTACTAGAAAGATGAATTTTTCCATCCATCGCTTCCACAAGCCTTTTTGTAATCGTTAATCCTAGACCGCTTCCTTGGTACAATCTATTTCTTGAATCTTCAAGTGTGTACATACGCTCAAACACTTTATCAATATGAGATTCATCAATTCCTTTTCCTGTATCCCATACATCTATATACACACTCGTTTCATCATCTCTTAACGTCATACCGAGTGTCTTTCCATCGTCTCCATATGTAATCGCATTTGATATTAAATTATTCAATACTCTACCTAATACTTCTACATTTCCAAGTGCATATATATTTCTTTCTGGTATATCAATATGAACATGAAAACCTTTCGTCGTCACTAAATCATAAAAAGATAAAATCTTCTCGCGGCAAACTTCATTCATATTTACTTTTGTCATCTCGATTGCCTTGTCACCAGATTCTAATTTCGCCAAATCAAAAAACTTATGAATCAGTTCCATCACTTCCAGCGTTTTCATATGCACCTTTTCAAGTAATATTCGCCGTTCTTCTTCATTTATCGTTTTATCCGCATTTAACATTTCTGTATATCCAAGAATAACGGTTAATGGCGTCTTTAAATCATGTGAAATATTTGAAAGCATTTTTCTCATCGAAATTTCTACTTTCGCATGATCGGCATTCGTTTTCTGTTTTGCATCTAATAATTGATTAATTGCTACTAATAACCTTTGCAATTCTGGATCATCTGTCATAACGAGTAACTTCTCACCTGTTTTTTCATTTACAATACTTTCTAGCTTTTCATATGTGTACCGTAAATTCCTGCTACTGTTTTTTCTCATTTTATATTGTATGTAAATGACACATAACAATATAAAAATAATGCCTATTAACAGATTGGCCATATTACATCACTTCCAACTTATAACCGATGCCCCATAGTGTTTTAATATATTCCGGATTAGATGGATCACTTTCAATTTTCTCACGTAATCTTCTCATATGAACATTAATAACATTATCATCACCATAATATTCTTCATTCCAAACAAGCGTATATATTTGTACTTTCGTAAAAACACGATTTTGATTCTTCACGAATAGCTTTAAAATCTCAAATTCTTTTAAAGTAAGTTTAAGCTGTCTTCCCTTTTTCTCCACAGTAAAATTAATTGGGTCAATTATTAAATCACCAATCTGGATGGCCTCATCTTTCGATTCCACAGCTGAATACTTTGTAGACCTTCGAATAGCGGCTTTTACACGTGCTACCAATTCAATCATAGAAAACGGCTTACAAATGTAATCATCTGCTCCAAGTCCTAACCCAACAGCTTTATCAACATCTGTATCTTTTGCCGACATCATTAAAATCGGCACCGCACTTTTTTCTCGAATGATTCGCACAACCTCTAAGCCATCTAGCTTTGGCATCATAATATCGAGGATAATCAAATCAAATGAACCTTTTAAAAATGCGTTAACCCCTTCTTCTCCATCAGATGCGATTGTAACGTGAAAACCTTCTTTTACTAAATATGTTTCAACCATCTCTTGAATTGAGATGTCATCTTCAACTAATAAAATATGATGTGACATATTTCTATCCCCTTTTTTTACAAACATTAACATTTTAATTGTATCGTAACGAAGGAATGCTGGAAAGAATTATATGAATTTTCAAACCAACTTCCCTTCCTTCCTTAACAATGATATGATAAAATTCACTACTATTGTTCATAATTAACTTTATATAAAGGAGACTTATCATGTCAGAAAACAAAAAAGTAAGCTTAGCTGATTTAATGCGCGAACAACTTGCAAAGAAAAAGCAAGGAAATGGAAATGCTGCAAACAATACGAATCAAAGCCAAGCAACGAAAAAATTACAAAACCAACAAACGAAGAAAACAAACAACCAACGTAGACGTACAGGTGTGTAAATGAACGGACAAAAACGATCTAACATTTCATCAGGTCTTGAAGTTGATATTGTATTAAAACAAGATCAACGTACAGGCAAGCTAACAAGAGGAATTGTAAAAGATATTCTAACTAACTCCCCCTCTCATCCGCACGGTATTAAAGTACGATTGCAGGATGGGCAAGTTGGCAGAGTACAAAATATCGTTCAATAAGAAAAGGAGCTCATTTAAACTTGAGCTCCTTTTTCTGTATTAACCTTTAATTTTCTCGATGAAAACTACTTTTAAATAGTCTCCCTCTTTAAACTGATCAATTGTACGGAAATCTTCTGGTAAAGAATGTTCTTCTAATATTTTATATTTTCCATTCATTTCTTTAAATGCTGTATCGATAAAACCTTTAAACTTTTTCATATCGAACGCGCTACAATTTGTAGAAGCAACGATAATACCGTTATTTTCTGTAATCGCGATTGTTTCTTTTAATAAGTTTTTATAGTCTTTCGCTGCGCTAAATGTATATTTTTTAGAGCGTGCAAAACTTGGAGGATCAAGTACCACCATATCAAATTTCATCTTTTTCTTAGCTGCATATTTGAAATATAAAAATACATCTTCTACAATAATGTCTTGTGCTTCGTAATCAATTTCATTTACACTGAACTGCTCAATCGTTTTACTTAAACTACGATTGGCAAGGTCAACACTTGTTGTTTTACTTGCGCCGCCAAGCGCTGCAAATACAGAGAACGCTCCTGTATAAGAGAACATATTTAAAACAGTTCTTCCTTGTGCATATTTATCACGAATTTGTTTTCGAACGTTACGTTGATCTAAAAATACACCAACCATCGCCCCGTCATTTAAATATACAGCAAAGTTTACACCGTTTTCTTTTACGATAAGTGGGAACTCACCGCGCTCTCCCGCTACGAAATCATCATCTTCAATGTATTTCCCTTTCGTATCAAAACGCTTTTTCTCATAGATACCTTTAAAGTTCGCTACTTTTTGAAGAGCTGCTACAATTTCATCTCTGAAAGTATAAATCCCCTCACTATACCAGCTCACCACGTAAAAACCGTCATAATAATCGATGATTAAACCGCCAAGACCGTCTCCCTCACCATTTAGGGCACGGAATGCCGTTGTATCCTTTGATTTATAGAACTGCTTTCGTTTATGTAACGCGGATTTGATTTTACTTTCAAAGAAATCCTGATTAATTTGCTCTTTTTCTTTTCTCGTTAAAATCCAGCCATACCCTTTATTTTGTTTTCCATAATAGCCTTTTCCGATAAATTGGTTCTTTTCATCTACTACTTTGATGATTGTTCCTTCTTCACGAACATCATTTAAGTTTTGAATTGCATCTTTTAAAATAAGCGGATATCCACTTTTAATTTCTTTTATAAATTTCGGTTTTATTTTTATAGTTACTTCAGATCGCATGTAATGTCTTCCTTTCCATTTGAATGCTTTCTATTAGTAGGAAGCATATAAAAAAGAGGCTAAAAAACAGCCTCGTTTCACTATACCATATTATTGCTTTGCTAGTACAACTAGCTCATCTCCTGGCATAACTGTTATATATTTATACAATGTCGAAAACGTAAGACTACCGTCATTGTGACGAATCAATAATAGTACATCCTCTGAATAGATCTCTTCTTTATTAATTTTTTGTTCTTTCTCAACTTGTATCGTTTTAAATGTATAACCATCTTCAATCTTTCTATTTAACTCTTCATAAATTTCATTTTTCCCAAACAGTAAATGCGCTTTTTTCGAAAGAGAAATGCGCTCTTGTTCAATTTTTTCCACATCATGAATTGGGAGTAAAAATGTATTATGATGTCCAAACTGCGGAACATACGTATTGGCAACCAATACGTTATATGAATCCGTATCTGTAACTGCAATTAAGTATTCATATTGATTCATATCAACTTCAAATTGCAACTGTTCTGAGAGTATTTGGCCATTATAAGTATTAAGCTCTTTTACTTTCGCACATTGCAAATGTTCTTCTGATACATCTACAATTAAACTCGGAATACTCATCTCTTTACAATGCAACGCAAAAGCAGCTGAGAATGTACTCGCGCCTGAAATTAAAATACCTGGTGGCTCAGTATTCGCCAATCCTAATTTCTTAGCTAAAAACCTAATTGAGAATCCGTGAGCGCAAACTGTCGTAATAACGAGCGCAAATGTAAGTGCCGTTAATATTGAAGCATCTTTATAACCTTCTTGTAATAACTCAGTCGCAAAATAACTAGAAACAGTTAATGCAACAATACCTCGCGGCGCAATCCAACCAACTAAAGCCCGTTCTGATTTTGTTAACTCTGTTCCAATTGTCGATACCCAAATCGATAAAGGACGAACAACAAATAGCATCATAAGTACAAAACTTATAATAGGCCAGCTAAAAATCTCCATAATAGTCGTCCTTGGAAGCGAAGCTGTTAATATGATAAAAACAGTCGACGTTAATAGTACTGAAATATTTTCGTTGAAATGTCGAATATCACCGATGGATGAAATATATTTCTTCATCCGAGCAAGCGTAATCCCCATTACCGTTACGGCTAACATACCTGTTTCATGCATCACTTCATCTGCAATACCGAAACATAATAATACCGTAACGAGCAAAAGCGGCGCCTTTAAATACTCTGGTACTTTTCCTTTTAAAATCATATAGATCATAAAAATACTACATGCATATCCGAGCACCATTGCGAATAATGAACCAGCAAAGAAATATAGTAACGTATGCAGTTGTACAGTTTCTTTCGTTAAGAAATTTACAATTTGAAAAGCAAATACAGCAAGTAAAGCTCCAAATGGATCAACGATAATCCCTTCCCACTTTAAAATGGCAGCTGTTCTTGGTTTTAATCGCGCTTGACGTAATAACGGAATAATTACCGTTGGACCCGTCACAATGAAAAGTCCTCCAATAATAAATGCAACCGCCCAATCCAGCGACGAAATGAGCTGCAAGGGATCCAGCAATCCAAGCAATAAACGCACCAACCGTAACAATACGAAATACAGGTTTTGACAATCCTCTCAGTTCACGTATATCTAAACTTAAACTACCTTCAAATAATATAATGGCAACAGAAAGTGATACGAGCGGACTAAAAATATCTCCGAGTACCTCTTTTGGATTAATAATACCGAAAATGGGACCAATCAATAACCCAGCGACGGCCATAACAACTATAGCTGGAAGCTGGAAGCGCCATGCAGTCCATTGTGAGGCGATGCCCAGTGTAATAATAATAACGATACTAAGTAAAAGTGATTCGACCATAATATCCTCCTTGTCCATAGTATTGCGACAGCAAAGTATAAACATTCTTTACTTCTACATATTTTCAATTAATTATATTCACATAATATATAACCAAGTTAAATATATAGTCAACACATTCAACAGGAGGAAACCGTACTTACATAAAAAAATATTATCATAATTTAAAATTATCATTGACAATGATAATGATTTTCATTATCATTTAATGTATATGAGTTCTCGAAAATAAAGGCTACATTTATAGGAGGAATAACACATGATTATTGTTACAAATACAGCTAAAATTACAAAGGGAAATGGACATAAATTAATTGAGCGCTTTAATAAAGTAGGTCAAGTCGAAACGATGCCAGGCTTTTTAGGGTTAGAAGTTCTTTTAACGCAAAATACAGTTGATTATGATGAAGTAACAATTAGCACACGCTGGAATGCAAAAGAAGATTTCCAAGGTTGGACGAAGAGCTCAGCATTTAAAGATGCTCACTCACATCAAGGCGGGATGCCAGAATATATTCTTGATAATAAAATCACTTACTACAATGTTGAAGTTGTACGCATGCCAATGGCTGCAGCACAATAACTTTTGGTTTAATAATTGGTATAGAAGTATGAGAAGTAATGTATCTTCTCAACTTCTATACCTTTTCTTTTTTTCAACTTCTTTTCACCAACTTCGCATGAACGACTAGTCTGCCAGCCTCTGGATCCAGTGCATAATCACACGTAGAAAGTGTTAAAATTTGATCATCCGCTGTCACTTTTGTATCTGTTTTATAGAGTGACCTTTCCTTAATTTTTTCTAGAAAAGATCCATAGTCCTCATCGCTTCCAAAATCCGTTTCAATATAATAGAAATCAGTTGTCGTTGTATATACTGAAAATACTTCTACATCATATCCTTCAAACAAAGTATCGTAATACAATTTGCGATGAGACATAAAGAAATCTTCTTCTAACATTTTTTTAAGACTCCCAAACATAGAACCGTCTTTCATACGATGTCCGTATAAAATTGTATTTCGATTTTGAGATTTCACATCGTTACGATGATCCATAAAAATACTGCCTGCCCTCATATCTTCACCTTTATAATTACGGTATAAATAGTAATCATTATCTTTCGCTTGAACAATCGGATAATTAATTTGCGTATCATCCATCGTAATCCAACCAACTATTTCTGGATTAATTTTTTGTAAAGCTTGAAACTGTGTTCGTATTTCTCCGTCTTTTGCCTTTTCCTCTATCGGACTCCGCTCATAAATTTCTTGCGCTTCAGCCAGTACTTTACGATTTTCATAGTAGTCCATAAAAATACCGCCTAATTCATACATAGAGTAGAAAAAGATACCTAAAAAGACAACTGTAAGTATTCGTTGAAAAAAAGAACTCTTTTTCTTTTCTTTTTTACTACTCAAATTATCACCTCAAAATGGATTGTTCATATATTTAAATACCCATTGGTACCATATACAACCCTGTATCCTTATCGTGCTTTACAACAACGTCTACACCATATATCGTTTTAATCATACCTTCCGTTACGACTTCACCTGGCTTACCCTTCATCACAATTTCTCCATCTTTCATAACGATAATATGATCGCTATAACGGATTGCTTGATTAATGTCATGTAATACCATAACAATCGTTAAACCATGTACTTCATTTAACTCTTTCACTAACTCTAATATTTCAAGTTGATAATAGATATCTAAATACGTCGTTGGTTCGTCTAAGAACAGCATGGGTGTATTTTGCGCTAATGTCATCGCAATCCAAACACGTTGCCTTTCTCCACCAGATAATGCATGTATTGGCTTATCACGCTTATCTTGTAATCTCGTACACGCCAATGCTCTTTCGATCGCTTCGCTATCCTCATCAGTTTGTGTAGAAAAAATATTTTTATATGGCATACGCCCAAAACTCGTTAATTTCTCAACTGTAATATCTGATGGCGCCTCATTTTGCTGATGAACGACCGCTAGCTTTCTAGCAAATTCTTTCGGCTTATACTGGCTAATGGCTTTCCCATCTAGCATTACTTCCCCGCTATGGGGATTATGATTTCGCGACATAACACCTAGTAACGTTGATTTCCCACAACCATTTGGGCCAATAATTGTTGTAATTTTTCCAACCTCTATCTCACTACTAACAGACTTTAAACGATCTGTTACATTGTCATACGAAAAGGTTACATTTTTAATTTCCATGAACTTTATCACTCTTTCTAAGCAAGAATATTAAGAATGGACCACCAATAACCGCCATAATTGTTGCTGCTGGAATTTCATTAGGTGGCACAATTAACCTCCCGATTGTGTCTGCCGTTAAAATTAATAACGCACCTGCAAGGGCTGAAAACGGAATAAGTACTTTATGATCTGATCCAACCAATTGCCTTGAAATATGCGGGATAAGTAATCCAACGAAAGCGATAACGCCCGCAATCGCAGTTGATACTGCCGCTAAAAGTACTGCAATGGCAGAAATAATAAGACGAACTCTCGTCACGTGCAAGCCTAAGTTTTTCGCAGTCTTATCTTGTAGTGATAATAAGTTACACCATGCTCCTACAAACAGAGCGAGAATAAGGCCAATCGTCCCATATGTAACCATTATTTCTACATCGCCCCACGTCTTCATTGTTATGTTAGAAGTCGTCGTTTGCTTAATACTCTTAATAAAATATCCACAAATCGTAACGAATGATTCATTTAATCCAGTAAACATCGCATTAATAGCAATACCAATTAAAATAATGCGTAGTGGACTTAATCCTGACTTCCATGAAAATGCATAAACGAGATAACATGCAAACGCACCACCTAAAAAGGCGAATACTGGTGTCCAGAAAAAGAATTGCGGGAACAACGTAATAATAACGAGTGTCATAAAACTTGCTCCAGAAGATATACCGATTACCCCAGCATCAGCAAGTGGATTTTTCATAACAGCTTGAAAAAGCACACCTGAAACAGCCAGAGCTGCTCCAGTAAATAGTGCAATAACAATACGTGGGAAACGTAAATCTTTAATCACTTCAACATCTTCATTTCCCCCTGTAAATATCCCTTGTACAAGCTCAACAATACCTACTTCTAAACTCCCTTTCATCGCTGACAATGATGTCATAACAATAAGCAATGCAGTAACAATGAGGAAACTCCAAGTTTTTTTATTCATTCCACTCTTCCTTTATATTAAAATGCATCACTGATACATCATTTTTTTCAATTCATCTAACGCTTCAATTGCTGCTAAATTACCTGTCGTTCCAAATAAACGCTCTTCTAAATCGTAAACACGGTTATTTTTAACTGCAGCGAAGTGCTTCCAAATGTCATTTGTTTTAAATTCTTTATCAAACATTTTTACAACTTCATCAGGCATACCATGAGCTGCTCGTAAAATAATATCTGGATCAGCTTTCTTTAAATACTCTGTATTAGAGGCTAAATACTCTACTTGTTCACCTTTCACAATATTTTTACCACCTAGTTGTTTCACTAAATCTCCAATATAAGAATGCTCTGTTGCTACTAAATAACTCCCCGGCACACCTAATAAAATAAGCACTGTCGGTTCTTTCTTTCCTTTTACTTCTTTTTGAATGCTAGCAACCTTTTTATCTAACTTAGTTACAACTTCTTCAGCCTGCTTTTCGCGTCCATATTTCTTACCTAAATCGCTAATGGAATTTTGCATATTTTTCAAGCTTGTTAAATCTAAAAAGTTTGCTTTCATACCCACACCATCAAAAACTGGCTTTAATTCATATTTAAGTGTTGTCACAGATAACACTTCTGACGGCTTTAATGATTTTACCTTTTCCATATCAGGACTCATCGGATTCCCAACTTCAGGTAAACCTTTATATCGCTTCGGTAAAGTTTTAGAACTTGTTGGGACACCAACTAACTCTACTTCTAACGCATCCATAATTTCAGTAACAGCAACTGTCGTTGCAACAATTCGCTCTTTACTATCACTCTTTACCTGCTTCGCTGTTTCTATTTTTGGTGATGAGCACCCAGCTATACTCATTAACAGAATGATAGCCATTAGTACACTTGCGATTTTCTTCACTCTCAATCACCACTCCTTTCCAAACAATATGAAACAAGTCTTGATGCACGCGAACACGCATCAAGACTCCAAAAATTACAATCTACCAGCTCTATATTTACGAACTAATAAAGCAAGTGACCCTAGCAGTAGCACCATGTATAAACCAAGTTGTGCTGTATCTGCAGTTTTTGAGTTTTTCTCTTTTTTCGAATCATTTTTTTGATCTTCTTTTTTCTTCTTATCATCCGCATTTCGGTTGAAATCAGGAGTACTTACTGTTTTTACATTATCTACTTTCGGTGTAGTCACTGGGGTTTTCGGTTCATTCTTTGGCTCTTCTTTTACCGTTCCTATAGCACCGATCTTCGTCGTATCAAATTGAATTTGTACGTCATAGAAGTGATGGTAGTTCATTGAATCGATATCTACTTTTACTTTTGCATTTAATTTTGCAAATAAATCAGCTACTTCAAACTCTACTACCCTTGTATTGGCAACCTTATCTTCACTTACTACTTTTGCATCAACAAATGCACCAGCGTTTTCTGTTTGGAACTTCGTAATCCATGCACTATCTTTCAGTGTCACCGCAACATATTTTTTGCCATCTTTCACTGTTAATCTCGCTGGATTTAGAACATATTGATTCATCATTGAAATCTCATCAGTTTGATCTTTTAACACTTTAAAAGCAATATCGTACTGACCGTCTTTTAAATTTTTCGGATCAACTGTTGGGTTTTCATTTAGATTATTCGTTCCATCTTGGTTATTGTTTCCGCCTTGGTTGTCATTTCCGCCTTGATTATTGTTTCCATCTTGGTTATCGTTTCCGCCTGGAATGTTGTTTCCATCTTGATTACCTAAAGCTTTAATACTACCTTTATCAAATGCAAATTGAATATCGTAGACATGATGATAGTTCATTGCATCGATATCTACTTTCACTTTTGCATTTAGCTTTTTCGATAAATCATCTACTTCCACTTCTACTACTCTTGTATCTTGCTCTTTACTTGTACCTAATACCTTTGCATCGACGAACGCGCCATTCTTTTCAAACTCAAACTTTGTAATCCATGAGCTATTCGTTAATGTGAAGGATACATACTTCTTACCATCTTTCACTTTTAATACGCCCGGACTCTTCGTATATGTGTTCATCATTGAAATTTCTTCGGTTTTATCTTTTAACACTTTAAAACCGATGCTGTATTCACCGTCTTTAAGAGCATTTGGATCAATTGTTGTGTTATTGTCTTGGTTGTTGTTTCCACCTTGGTTATTGTTTCCGCCTTGATTGTTGTTTCCGCCTTGGTTGTCGTTTCCACCTTGGTTGTCATTTCCGCCTTGGTTGTCATTTCCGCCTTGGTTATCTAACGGCTTAATGCTATCTTTATCAAATGCAAATTGAATATCGTAAAAATGGTGATAATTCATTGAATCGATATCTACTTTTACTTTTGCATTTAACTTTTTCGATAAATCCGGTACTTCTACTTCCACTACGCGTGTATCGGCTTTTTTATCTTCACTTATTACATTTGCATCAACAAACAAACCATTTTTCTCAAATTCAAACTTTGTAATCCAAGCACTATTCGTTAACGTAAATGATACATACTTCTTACCATCTTTTACTTTTAATACACCTGGATTTTTTGTATATGTGTTCATCATTGAAATTTCGTCTGTTTGATCTTTTAATGTTTTAAAATTGATGCTGTATTCACCATCTTTAATTGTTTCAGCATCCGGTTGCTTGTCTCCATCTGGTTGTTTGTCTCCGTCTGGTTGTTTATCTCCATCTGGTTGTTTATCTCCGTCTGGTTGTTTGTCTCCGTCTGGTTGTTTGTCTCCGTCTGGTTGTTTGTCTTCACTTTTAATTGGTTCAAGTTTATCTTGATCAAATACAAGTTGTACGTCATGAGTTTGCTTGTAATTTCTTGATGCCATCTCAATAAATACTTTTGTATTTAGTTTTTTTGATAAATCAGCTACTTCAAACTCTACTACTCTTGTATCTTTTTCTTTATCTTCACTCACTACTTTTGCATCAACAAATGCACCATCTTTTTCCGTTTGGAAATTTTTAATTAATGAGCTACTTTTTAGCGTTACAATCGCTTTTTTCTTACCATTTTCTACTTTCAATACCCCTGGATTTTCCATATAAGTATTCATTTTAGATTCTTCATCTGTTTTATCTTTTAACACTTTAAATGGAATGCTGTACGCACCATCTTTAATTGTGTTAGAATTTGGTTGTTGATCTGAGTCAGGCTTTTGGTCGGGCTTCTGACTTGGATCCGGATTTTCATTTGGATCTGGCTTATTAGCTGGGTCCTCTTTTTCATCTGGTTTTTCTACATGAATTGGTGTAATGCTATTTTGATCGAATGAAATACGAATATCATAGTAATGATGATAATTAAAAGCATCAATATCAACTTTTACTTTTGCATTTAATATTTTTTCTAAATCTTCTACATCAAATTCTACTACTCTTGTATCGTTTTCTTTATCTTCACTCACTACATTTACATCAACGAATTGGCTACCTTTTTCTGTTTCAAACTTCGTAATCCATGAACTATGTGTTAACGTAAAGGATACTTTCTTTTTCCCATCCTTCACTTTCAAAGTCCCCGGGCTTACAGAATATTGATTCATCATTGATTCTTCATCTGATGTATCTTTCAAAACTTTGAAACCGATTGAATATTCACCGTCAGCTAATTGGGTAGCTGCTTGAACTGCAAGTGGTTGTAGCGTTGATACGAATGTGAATATCGTTAGAAACATTGCAACAACAATTTTCAAATACCTGTTCAATAGAATGACTCTCCTTTTTTAAATTTTATTTACTTAACTTAACTTCACTTTACGAACTAAGAAAACACCTGAGATAAGAACTAACGCTGCAAATAATCCAATGCGTGCATCATCACCTGTTTTTGGGTTATCTGTTTTTTCGGCCTTGCTACTCTCATTTGTTCCTTTATTTACATCTTTGTTTGTTTCTTTACTCTCTTCTTTCTTTTGCTCTTCTTTTACTTGTCCATCTTTTTTAGTTTGATCATCAGTTTTTGTTACAACAGCTGCATTGTTATCGCCGCCTACAGCTTTTACGTTTGCATCAAATGCAAAACGAATTGTGTAATGATGGTCGTAGTTTGCACTTGGTACAACAACATGAATTTTTACTCCTAACGGTTTAGATAGATCATCAACTTTAAATTCAACTGTTCTTTTATCTGCTGCTTCGTCCTTGCTAATTACTTTTGAATCAACGAAATTACCATTCTCTGGTGCTTTAAATTCTGTAATCCAAGCACTATGATTCATTGGAACTTGTACTCTCATCTCACCATTTTTTACAATTAACTTAGCTGGTTTTTCAAAATAATCATTTGCCATTGAAGCTGAATCATCTTCCGCCTTTTTGATAACGTAGTTAATATCGTAAGTACCGTCAGCTAATTTTGCTGAAGCTTGTCCAGATGGCATTACGAGAAAAGCTAGCATACATACTAACGTTATAATAAATGCGGGTAATACTGAAAACTTTCTCATTTTGCTTACTTCCTCCTTGTTTATCTTTCGTTTTATAATTTGAAAATGATAATTATTCTCAATTTATAAGAAAAAAATAATCTCTTCTACCTTTATTTAATTGTCATTACTTTATGTAATATAAGTATTGTTGATTATCATTCTCACTAGAGGTCAAAAAATATAATATCCCTCAATAATCCCTATAAAAATCACTCTAAAATAATTCAATCACTTTACTGATTATCATTCTCAACAGACTACAAAAAAAATAAACTACCTATTCTATTCTTCTATCACCCCTTCTTCCAAAAATGATATAGTCATAGAAAACCTCTTCCCTTGCTCCCGTCACTTCCCTTCCAATATTTCCACAACTAAGTCAATCTTAGCCTAATGCTAATTTTTTTGTCAACTATATTACGTATAAAATTTTTAATATCTGAATTTCTCTATGTATGACTTTTTCTACAAAAAAAGAGACTTTCTATTATAGAAAGCCTCTTTTCTCTATTTTTCTACAGCAACTTCTTGTTTCTTGAACATAGAAATTACATAGCCAATCGCTACACCAACTATAGCGGGAATTAACCAGCCAATTCCTACACTGTATAATGGTATCTTATCTAAAATAGGTGCTAATGCTACAATTTGAAGGTTTGCATTGTGCAATCCATCAAAGAAACTGATTGCGAACGCTCCTACAATACCGCCTACATACATTGCTAATGGAAGACGAACGTAATTTTCAACAAGTGATAATACGATAAGTACGATACCAATTGGATAAATTGCAATTAAAATTGGTAATGCTAATGCGTTTAACTGAGTTAAACCAAGATTTGCTACCATAAATGCTAATACACAGAAAACAAAAATGACTTTTTGATAAGAAAGCTTCGGTAATAACGAAGAGAAATATTCCCCACAAGCTGCAACAATACCTACAGAAGTTGTTAAACATGCTGCTGTAATCGCGATACCTAATAATAAAGTTCCGTAACTTCCAAATAAATGATTCACAACGTTTGTTAAAATAATTCCTCCGTTTGCACCCATTCCAAGAGATACACTAGAAGCCCCAAGATACGCAAGCGCTAAATACACAAGTAGTAAACCAAGTGCTGCAATAAATCCTGCAAAGATTGTTACTTTCGCAATACTATTCTTATTTGTAACACCTTTCGCTTTTAAAGCATTAATGACAACATTTCCAAAAACAAGTGCTGCAAGTCCATCTAAAGTTAAATATCCATCAATAAAACCTTTAAAGAGTGGAGCACTATATGCTTCTGTCGGTGCACCAAACTCTCCAATTGGTGTAATAAGTGCTTTCGCTACAATAATTGCAATAACAGCTAATAAAATTGGAGTTAACACTTTACCAATGCGCCCCACTAATTTCGATGGGTTTAAAGCTAAATAGAAAGTTACTGCAAAGAAAATAAATGTAAAGATAACAAGTGGATATGATTGACCAGCTACCTCACTTGGTAAAAACGGTGCAATGCTCATCTCATAAGCAACTGTTCCTGTACGCGGTACACTTACAAATACACCTAAACATAAATAAATTACTGTGATAAACACTAGTGCGAATAATGGATGCACACGTCCAGCTAGCTCATTAATATCTCCTTTTAGAGCTATAACAATAACCCCTAATAAAGGTAGTCCCACACCTGTTACGATAAAACCAAACAACGCGATCCATACATCTGTTCCAGCACCTTGTCCTAACGCTGGTGGGAAAATCATATTACCCGCACCGAAAAATAGTGCAAATAACATTAAACTTATTGCAAACATCTCAGAAAACTTTAAAGATGATTTCATTTCTACTAACCTCCTAATTAATCATTTAATTAACAAAATATTCTGAATTTAAATCCGTCACATATCCTCTTTCAAACATACTTCCCTATAAAAGAACGCAAAAAACACCCGTCCCTAACAAAGGGACGAGTGCTGAAATCGTGGTTCCACCCTTATTCTAATAAAATGAATTTATAACGAAATAAGCTCATTTTATAGCTCGTGTAAATTGATAACGGTTTTATCCGCCAAGAATTACAATGCATCATGCAGTTCACTCTTGAAGTTTAGAGGTGGTAAGTATGTCTTTTCGTATTAGGAAGCTCACAGCCTAGGCTTCCCTCTCTGAGAATCGTAAAATACAACTCATGTCCTCATCATTACTTTTATAAAATATCTTGTCGAAACTTGTTGTTTTTTATTATATGGGCTATTTTTTAAAAAATCAATAGTTTTATTTTTTCTGACAACAAAAATATAGGGAGAAAACTTTTCTCCCTATAACTGCCCTATTAATATTTCTAATTCCTCAGTTGTAATATCTCGCCATTTTCCTACTTCAAGTTCATTTAACTCTATATTCATAATGCGCTCTCGCTTTAGCTTTGTTACAGTAAACCCGAAAGCACGGCTCATTCTACGAATTTGTCTATTCATTCCTTGCGTTAAGACGATGCGAAATGTAGATTGATCGACTCTCATCACTTTACATGGCTTCGTCATACCACCTTTAATCTTTACACCGCTGGACATCTCATCAATAAACCAATCAGTAAAAGGCTTATCGACCGTAACAACATATTCCTTCTCATGCTCATGATCACCATGCAAAATCTGGTTAGCAATAGAGCCATCATTCGTTAATAAAATAAGTCCTTCCGATGCCTTATCTAATCGCCCAACAGGAAAGATTCGCTCTGGATAATTGATATAATCAATAATATTATCTTCAATATGATCGGCGGCTGTACAAGTAATTCCGACTGGTTTATGGAAGGCTATGTACACCTTTTCTTTCTCTTCGTTTGCAATAACCTGCCCATCAATCGTTACAACATCACCATCGCTCACAAGTGCACCGTGCGTACATATTTCGCCATTAATAGCCACGCGTCCAGCTTTAATAAGGCGATCTGTTTCACGTCTTGAGCAGGATTTTGCTTCGCTTATGTATTGGTTGATTTTCATAGCTTATTCCTTTTCGTATATATTAAAAGCGTCAATCTATGGCAATATCACTCTGCCACG
Organism: Bacillus sp. NH11B; assembly: GCF_001884205.1. Classification (NCBI taxonomy): domain Bacteria; kingdom Bacillati; phylum Bacillota; class Bacilli; order Caryophanales; family Bacillaceae; genus Bacillus; species Bacillus sp. NH11B. The sequence continues at coordinate 23,179 of NZ_MAOG01000088.1, forward strand.
ATTGACGCTCTTTCACTTCGCAAAAACAACTAAATAAATAACCCCAATCACCAAAAATATTCCACAACAAGCTAACAATGCTTTTGCAAGTTTGTCCATAAACATATAATGGTTTCCCCTTTTGTTTGGTTGTTTGCTATTTTAATTCGACAACTGTTACGCCTAGGCCTCCCTCGCCCATGTCACCGTAGCGGTAGTTTTTCACGCCGCGATGTTTCTTCAAGTAATCTTGTACACCTTGGCGAAGTGCTCCTGTTCCTTTACCGTGAATAATTGATACGCGCGGATAGCTTGCAAGCTGTGCATCGTCTAAATATTTTTCAACGCGCATCATTGCATCTTCATAACGTTCACCGCGAAGATCAAGCTCTAACGAAACGTGATAATCTCTACCCTTCACACTTGCAACTGCTTTTTTCTCTGTTTGTTTCGGTGTATTAATGTATTCCATATTGGATTCTTTCACTTTCATCTTCAGAATACCAATTTGTACGCTCCACTCTGTATCACTTACTTTTTCAAGTAGTTGACCTTTTTGACCGAACGTTAACACTTTTACTTCATCGCCTGCTCGTAATTGTTGTTTCGGCGCAGTGTTTTTCACGTTTACCTTTTGTTTCTTCACAAGCTCTGGCGCTGCTCCTTCTAGACGGCTCTTCGCTTCAATAAGCTCATGGTCTTTCACGTTTACAAGCTGTGCTTTACGCAATTGACGAAGTTCTTGAATAATGCCTTCAGCTTCTTTCTTTGCAGCTTCGACTTTTTCTTCTCCTTCTTTTTGCGCTTTTAATAATTTTTCATCGCGCTCATCGTTAAATTCAATAATTTGACGCTGTAATTCGCGATGAAGTTTTTCAGATTGCTTGCGAAGTGCTTCTGCTTCGTTCCAGTCACGCTCTGCGTTCTTTTGACTTTCTTCTAACTTCGCAATCATATTTTCAATTTTATTTGTATCTGTACTAATATGGTTACGTGCTTGATCGATAACTCGATCAGATAATCCAAGACGTTTCGAAATTTCAAAGGCATTACTACGTCCTGGTACACCGATTAATAATTTATACGTTGGGCTTAATGTATTCACGTCGAACTCAACGCTCGCATTAATAACTTGCTCACGATTATATCCGTATGCTTTTAATTCTGGGTAATGCGTCGTAGCAACAACGCGAGCACCACGATTACATACTTCATCTAAAATTGAAATTGCTAGTGCAGCCCCTTCTTGCGGGTCTGTTCCAGCACCTAATTCATCGAATAAAACTAAGCTTTCAAAATCAGCTTTTTCTAAAATATCAACAATGTTCACCATATGTGAGGAGAACGTACTTAAACTTTGTTCAATCGATTGCTCATCACCGATATCAGCAAAGATATTTTTAAATACACAAATCTCTGACTCATCCATTACTGGAATGTGAAGACCAGATTGCGCCATTAATACACAAATACCCACTGTTTTCAGCGTAACTGTTTTACCACCTGTATTCGGTCCTGTAATAACAATTGTCGTGAAATCTTTACCTAACATAATGTTATTTGGCACGATAATTTCTGGATCAATAAGCGGATGACGAGCTTGTCTTAAATCCATATAGCGCTCGTTATTTACGATTGGCTTCGTTGCTTTAATACGCTTCGCATAAAAAGCTTTCGCAAAGATGAAGTCAAGATTCGCAACTACTTCTACGTTAGATAAAACGATATCCGCTTCTACTGCCACTTCTTCTGTTAACATCAATAAGATGCGTTCAATTTCTTGTTTTTCTTTCACTCGTGCTTCTTGAAGCGCATTATTTAACTCTACAATGACTTGTGGTTCAATAAATAACGTTTGCCCAGAAGCTGATTGATCGTGAACAATACCGCCATATACGCCGCGGTATTCTTGTTTTACTGGGATTACGTAACGTTCGTTACGAATCGTTACAATCGCGTCAGATAGCATCTTTTGCGCGTTTGAAGAACGCGTCATATTTTCTAACTTTTCACGAATACGGCTTTCCGCAGTACGAATTTGAGTACGAATACCACGTAGTTTATCACTCGCACTATCGACTACTTCTCCGCCGTCACCAATGCAATTTGTAATTTTCTTTTCTAAATCATATAAAGATACAATTTGAGCGACATGAGTTTCTAAAATTGGCAACTCGACACCATTATCAACCATATCTTCAATGAAACGTTTCATATTGCGACTACCATACATCGTATTGGCAATATCAAGTAGTTCATTTGGGCTTAACATACTTCCAATCTTTGCACGCTTCACATTTGAGCGAATATCCGTAATACCACCTAATGGTGCACTACCTTTTAAACGAATGACTTTCGCAGCTTCATCCGTCGTATCTTGCAGTTCTACAATTTCTTCAAAATCTGTGCTTGGTACTAAATTCTTCACCTTGTCACGGCCAAGTGAAGAGGCTGTATGTTCAAGTAATTGTTCTTTTACTTTATTGTATTCTAATACACGCAACGTTCTTTCTAACATGTTGCAGGTCCCCCTTGTGTTACTTATTACGTTTAATATAGTCTAATAAACGTTCAATATCCCATGTGTTAATTACATTATCTTTTTGAATCCAACCTTTACGTGCTGCTGCTACACCTGTTTCCATATCTTCTAACATTTCAAGTGTATGAGCATCCGTATTAATCGCTACTTTTACACCAGCATCTTGTGCTTGTTTTAATAATTTCGCGCTTAAATCTAGACGGTTTGGGTTTGCATTTAATTCTAAAACTGTATTTGTTTCTTTTGCGAGCTGGATTAATAAATCTGTATCTACATCGTAACCCTCGCGGCGCCCAAGAAGACGACCTGTCGGATGGGCAATCATTGTGACATGCTTATTCTCAAGCGCAGTGCGAAGACGTTTCATAATCGTTTCACGGTCTTGTGAGAAGCTAGAGTGAATCGCTCCAATGACATAATCTAATTCTGCTAATACTTCATCATCAAAATCAAGCGAGGCATCTGGTAAAATGTCCATTTCAATTCCGCGTAAAATTGTAATGTCTGGATACTTTTCATTCATACGCTCAATTTCTTTCGCTTGCTCGCGAAGACGCTCTTTCGTTAAACCATTCGCTACTTTCAAGTATTGTGAGTGGTCCGTAATCGCCATAAACTTATATCCACGAGCGCGGCATGCTTGTACCATTTCTTCAATTGAAAAGGCACCGTCACTCCATGTTGTATGCATATGTAAATCACCTTGTATGTCAGAGAACTGAATTAAGTTCGGATACTCTTTAATTAATTCAATTTCCTTTCCATCTTCACGTACTTCTGGCGGAATAAACGGAAGACTGAAATGAGCAAAGAACTCCTCTTCTGTTTCAAATGTTTTTATTTCACCTGTTTCCAGATTCTCTACACCGTACTCACTAATTTTCTCACCTTTATCTTTGGCGATTTGGCGCATTTTTACGTTATGGTCTTTTGATCCTGTGAAATGGTGAAGAGTTGTAATAAACTCTTCTGGTTTTACTAAGCGGAAATCAATTGAAATATCGTATTCATATTGAAGACGAACAGAGACTTTCGTATCTCCACTTGCAATCACTTCAATCATATTATCAAACTGTAATAAATGTTCACGTACTACTGCTGGCTCCGTCGTTGCAATAATGAAATCTAAATCTTTCACTGTCTCACGAACACGGCGTAAGCTACCAGCGCGAGAGAAACGAATCACTTCAGCAATATTCGACAATTTCTCCTCTATTTCCCCGGCAATAGGCAATACCATTGCAATTGGTAAACGCTCTGGACGAGATCCCACTTGATCAATTGCTTCTAATATTTTCTCTTCTGTTTTCTTACCGAAACCTGCTAAAGCTTGTACTTTATTTTCCTCGCAAACAGCTTTTAGCGATTCCATATCAACAACACCAAGTTCTTTGTATAACTTAGCTACCTTCTTACCACCAAGGCCCGGAAGTTTTAATAACGGTAATAAACTGCTTGGTACTTCTTTTTCAAGTTCCTGTAATACTTCAGATGTTCCCGATTCTATATATTCTTGAATAACTGCTGCCGTTCCTTTTCCGATGCCGGCAATCTTTGTGAAATCTTCAATTTCAGAAAGACTACGATCATCACTTTCTAGTGCTGCTGCTGCTTTACGGAATGCAGATATTTTAAATGGATTCGTCCCCTTTAATTCCATAAAAAGCCCGATTGTCTCTAGTAATTTAATAACTTGTTTTTTATTTACTTTCATCATTGTCCCGCCTTTCTTTCATAGAAAAAAACTTCTCTTTCCGAAAAAAGAGAAGTTATACTTTGCTACCTGTCTGCCATAGTTCCTTCACCTTTTCAGAAAGAATCGGTGTATCGTCTACAATTATTTTGCTAATTGATGATTTTTGTAATGGTGTTTGTATTTGCTCAATCGGAAGAATGTTTCCAACGATAATTAAGACAAATAAAATAATATACACTTCTAAAAATCCGAGGATTGCCCCCGCAAACGCATTTACTTGCTTTAAAACCGGTATTTCTGCAAACATATTTAACAAATTACCAAGTAATGAAAGTGCGATTTTTGTAATAATAAATAATAAGATAAACGCAATTGCTTGATAAAATACTGTTTCAATATTATTTGCATCAATCCATTCTGGAACAGATACATTTTTATCAAATGGATACGGAATAAATTTCGCTAGTGCTGGCGCTAAATCTTTACAGTACCAGTATGCAACAAGGTATGCGATAATAAAGCTTGTTAACTTTACAAGTTGCAGAATAAACCCTCTGCGTAAGCCAAGGAAAAATCCCATAACAAGCAGTAAAATGATAATAATATCAATCATGTTATTCCATTCCTTTTTGTGTCATACTTTCTTTCAATTTCTCATGTTCTTCTTTTAATTTTATGTAATCGTGTATGACGTTTACCGCCGTCAATACCGCTAGTCTACTCGTATCAAGCGAAGGATTCTTGGCATTGAGTTCGCGCATTTTATCATCCACAATCGCTGCTACCATGCGGATATGACTTGTACTTTCATCGCCAACAACTGAATACTGTTGGCCATATATTTCTACATTAATTCGACTTTTTTTTCCCTTTTGTTGTGACAACTCACCGGCCTCCAATCACGTACAGAATCCTAAAGTTTATAATACCATGAACCATCATAATATGGAAACAGAAAGAACAATCCGATATGATAAAAATAACAATATAAAAAAAGGAGCGAACATATTGTCAAATTCTATCGTAATACAAACAAGTTCTACAGTAATTGAAGACATGAAACAACAATATAAACAAGCACTAAGCCCGAAAATTCCACAAGGCGGTATCTTTATGGCAAAGGTGCCATCTTGCACGATTACAGCGTATAAATCTGGAAAAGTAATGTTCCAAGGTGGACGTGCTGAAGCAGAAGCTTCTCGTTGGCAAACTGTCTCTCAAACACCGAAAACAGCTGTAAAAAAATCGGTCGATTCACACCGTTATGCACCACCTGCTTCCATCGGTACAATGTCTATCGTAGGGTCAGATGAAGTTGGTACTGGTGATTTCTTCGGACCGATGACAGTAGTTGCTGTATATGTTGACGCAAAGCAAATTCCACTTTTAAAAGAGCTTGGTGTAAAAGACTCTAAAAACTTAAATGATGATCAAATTACCGCTATTGCGAAACAACTTCTACACGTTGTTCCTTACAGCTCTCTTGTCCTTCATAATGAAAAATATAACGAGCTATTTGATAAAGGAAACAACCAAGGTAAGCTAAAAGCTTTACTACACAATAAAGCTATTACAAACTTATTAGCTAAAATTGCCCCTACAAAACCTGAAGGCGTCTTAATCGATCAATTCACACAACCTGATACATACTACAAATATTTAGCAAAACAAAAGCAGGTTCAGCGTGAAAATGTTTACTTCGCGACGAAAGGCGAAAGCGTCCATTTAGCAGTAGCCGCTGCTTCTATTTTAGCTCGTTACTCATTCGTAAAACAATTCGACGAACTAAGTAAAAAAGCTGGTATGCCGCTTCCAAAAGGTGCTGGTAAACAAGTTGATATTGCAGCCGCTAAATTAATCCAAAGGCTTGGTAAAGAAAGATTACCTGAGTTTGTGAAACTGCATTTTGCTAATACGGAGAAGGCGTTTCGCTTATTAAAATAGTATCGACAAAAACAGGAGCCTACAAACTCCTGTTTTTTGTTTCACCCTACTATCACCCTTATATTTTTGTTACAATATAAATATACAGATTATTCAAACTAAAGAGGGGGTCCCATTGCTACTTCTACAAATGATTCTAAATATTTTACTAGGCGATCCACACGAAAGACAGTTCGAAATTAGAGAAAACATTCAGCTACTAAGTGAACAACCAGCCTTCAACGATTTAATAGAGCGCTATGGCCGATCTTTCTTATTAAACTTTCGGATTCGAAGATTTATCGGGAAACACGATGCCCGCTTGTTAATACATAATCCAGCAAAACTACAACACTTCTGTGAGGAACTCGAATTTATGATTAGAAGAAAAGGATTGTTTGCATAAGGAGGGAATTCATATGAACGCTGTAAAAGTTATTATATGTTCTAGTACACCTCGTGGGCCCGCTTTCTTTCCTCACTATTTCTATCATTTGGGGAGCTTTTTTCACTACTAAATCCACATTCGAAAATATATCTGATAGTCTTTGTGTGATGGCCATCTATTACGTGCTCATGAGCTTAATGTGGTTTTTCTATTTAGATCGATTAGACAAAGATGTAGATAAAGTGAAACTTTAATCAGTGGGGGTTTTGTTCCTCCCCCACTGATTATTAGCCCACACCAATCGGGCTTTTACGAGCAGTTGATCCCCCACCTAACTTCTTCGCTTTCGCTGAATTTTGAGGTGGTGGTCTTACTGCCCGCTAATGCGGGATAAAATTACAAAAGAGATTCATGATAATAAGATGTAATACATAAAAAAGGAGAGCCGCCAAGACTCTCCCTTTTTATGTTAGCTTCGTTTCTGCTTCTTATTTGATGAAGATACTTTATGAGAACCTGTTTCATGTGTCGTCGTTCCTTGTCCTTCTACTTCTGGAGAACCTAGGCTCGATCTTGAATGATCTTTTTTCACTTTTTTACTCATTTATATTCACCCCTTCGCGTTACTTTTTGCTACGAGGTAATAAACTATTCAAAATAAAAAGCGAGAGGAAATCCTCTCGCTTTTGTATATTTTAGAATTCAGAAGAACCTGGAGTTCTTGGGAATGGAATTACGTCACGGATGTTAGCCATACCAGTGATGTACATTAGGAAGCGCTCGAAACCTAGACCGAATCCAGCGTGTTTTGTACCGCCGTATTTTCTAAGTTCTAAGTACCACCAGTAGTCCTCTTCGTTCATACCTAATTCTTTAATTCTGTCTACTAAAACGTCCATTCTTTCTTCACGTTGGCTACCGCCGATTAATTCGCCGATGCCAGGAACTAGAAGGTCAGTAGCAGCTACTGTTTTACCATCTTCGTTCATACGCATGTAGAATGCTTTAATGTCTTTCGGATAGTCTGTTACGAATACAGGGCGTTTGAAGATTTCTTCTGATAAGTATCTTTCGTGCTCTGTTTGTAAGTCAATACCCCATTCTACTGGGTATTTAAAGTCAGCACCTGATTCTTGAAGTACTTTAATTGCTTCTGTATAAGTGATACGACCGAAGTCAGAGTTAATTACGTTGTTCATGCGCTCTAGAACTGTTTTATCAACGAAGCTGTTGAAGAAGTCCATTTCTTCTGGTGCATGTTCTAATACATATTTCATTGCATATTTCAGCATATCTTCTGTAAGATCCATTACATCGCCTAATTCAGCAAATGCAATCTCAGGCTCAACCATCCAGAACTCAGCTGCATGGCGAGTTGTGTTTGAGTTCTCCGCACGGAATGTAGGTCCGAATGTGTATACATCACGGAATGCTAATGCATAAGCTTCAGCGTTCAGCTGTCCACTTACTGTTAAGTTTGTTTCTTTACCGAAGAAGTCTTTTGATTCATCAACTTGTCCGTCTTCACCTTTTGGTACGTTGTTTAAATCTTGCGTTGTTACGCGGAACATTTCGCCAGCACCTTCTGTATCACTACCAGTGATGATTGGTGTGTGAACATGTACGAATCCACGCTCTTGGAAGAATTGGTGAATCGCAAATGCTGCGATAGAACGTACACGGAACGTTGCAGAGAATGCATTTGTTCTTGGACGTAAGTGAGCGATTGTACGTAAGTATTCAAACGTATGACGCTTCTTTTGAAGTGGGTAATCAGAATCTGATAAGCCCTCGATATCAATTTTTTCTGCTTTAATTTCAAATGGTTGCTTCGCTCCAGGCGTTGCAATTACTTTACCTTCTACTTTAACTGAAGAGCTAAGTGGAAGTTTTGCAATCTCTTTGAAGTTCTCTAATTCTGTATCGAAAACGATTTGAACGCTTTTGAAGAAGCTACCATCGTTTAATTCGATGAAACCAAATGCTTTTGAATCACGTAAGTTACGAATCCACCCTGATACTTGTACTGTTTGATCTGCATACTTTTCTGTATCTCTATACAGACTTTTTACTAATGTGTTTTCCATAGTGAAATTCTCCTTTGCTGATATATTTAAATACAAAAAAACCTTTCATCCATAAAGGGACGAAAGGTTAAACTTCGCGGTACCACCCAATTTGTCATAAAGACCAACTTTAACTCGTATGTAATACATACTTCCCGGTTTGTAACAGGCCGGATTCCCGTCTAAGTCTACTCTTGAATACAAGATCCAATTTCGGTTAGCAACTCCAAGGTGTTCTTCATATATACCGCCTCATCAGGCTCTCACCGTCCCTGACTCGCTATGGATTATAGTATATACTACTTTTCCTTATCATCGTCTTTCATTTTGTTAAACTAAAATTAATGTACTACATTCGAGAGAAAGATGCAAGATGCCAGAAAATATATCGGCGATTTTTATAATATATCGACCGTAACTTCAAATATATCAGCGATTTTTATAATATATCGACTTACCGACAACTTTCGACATTCGCATCATAAAAAAAATTGCCGGAATTAATCCGGCAATCTTTTATTACTTACGTAACTCCGCACCAAATTTCTCTTCTACCGCTGTTAATACACGGTTATGTGCTTCTGTTACTTCTTCATCTGTTAATGTACGTTCTGCATCGAAGTAGTTCATAGAGAATGCAAGTGATTTCTTGCCTTCTTCCATTTTCTCACCTTCATATAAGTCGAATAGTGTTACGTCTTTCAGAAGTTCTCCGCCAGCTTCAGCAATGACTTGCTTCATTTCACCAGCTTTTGTTTCTGTTGTTACGACAACAGCCATATCACGTGTCATAGATGGGAAACGTGGAATTGCTGAGTAGTAAGTTTCCTCTGCGTCTGCACCGAATACTTTTACAAGAGATAGTTCGAATACGAATGTATTTTTCACATCTAATTGTTTTTCTGTTTCTGGGTGCAATTGACCGATGAATCCGATTACTTCGCCATCTAATACGATGTCAGCTGTACGACCTGGGTGCATACCTTCACGTTTTGCTGGTGCATATGTGATTTGGTTTGCAACGCCTAGTACGTCGAATAATCCTTCTAGCACACCTTTCACAACGAAGAAGTCTACAACTTTCTTCTCACCTTGCCATGCATGGTGAAGAGCCAGACCTGTCATAACACCTGCAAGATGTTGTTCTTCTTTCGGAAGTTCTCCTGCTTCTGTTGGTAAGAAGACAGAACCTACTTCGTATAAAGCAACGCTATCGTTTTTACGTGCAACATTGTATGAAACTGCTTCTAACAATTGTGGCACTAAGCTTAAACGAAGTTGGCTACGCTCTTCGCTCATTGGAAGTGCAAGATTTACAGGAGCTTTTTCGTTTGGCTCAACCATATATTGTTTCGCTTTGTCAGCGCTTGTTAATGAGTACGTGATTGCTTCATATAAACCAGCGCCTTCTAGGAAGCGGCGTACTTTACGACGTTTCGTCTGTGCTGATGTTAATTTACCACGTGTCATCGTTCCAGAAGGTAATGTAACTGGAATGTGATCATAACCGTACAGACGACCTACTTCTTCTACTAAGTCTTCTGAAATTGTAATGTCAGGACGACGTGCTGGTACATTTACAAGGAATGTTCCTTCTACTTCTGTGAATGGGAATTTTAAGTTTGTGAACATTGTACCCATTTCACTTGCAGAAATATCTGTTCCTAATACACGGTTGACTTTCTCAGCTGTAACAGATACTGTACGCTCTTCTACTTGTAAGTTATCAGCTTCTACTACACCTTCAAGTGCTTCACCGCCAGCGTATTTTGCCATTAAAGCAGCTGCATGTTGAATCGCTTCAAATGTGCGTGTTGGGTCAATCCCTTTTTCGAAACGTGCACTTGATTCACTACGAAGACCTAAGTCTTTTGATGTACGGCGCACAGTTTGTCCTGCAAAGTATGCAGACTCGATTAGAACGTTTACTGTGTCATTTGTAACTTCAGAATCAGCTCCGCCCATTACACCAGCAACAGCTAAAGCTTTTGTGCCGTTTGTAATTACAAGGTGGTGGCTTTGTAATGTACGTTCTTGATCATCTAACGTTTCAATTTTTTCGCCTTCTTTTGCAAGACGAACAACGATTTCTTTTGAACCTAATTTATCGTAATCAAATGCATGTAACGGTTGACCGTATTCCATTAAAATGTAGTTTGTAATATCAACTACGTTGCTAATTGGACGAATGCCAGCTGCCATAAGACGAGTTTGCATCCAGATTGGTGATGGACCAATCTTTACGTTTTTAACCATTTTTGCAATATATAATGGGTTTTCTTCTTTCGCTTCTACACTTACAGAAATGTAATCAGAAGTTTTTTCTGCTGTTTCTTGTAAGTCGATAGCTGGAAGTTTCACTTCACGGCCGTAAATAGCAGCTACTTCATATGCAACACCTAACATGTTTAAGCAATCTGCACGGTTTGGTGTTAAACCAAGCTCAAGTACTTCATCGTGTAAGTTTAAAATTTCAAGTGCATCTGCACCAACTTCAGCGTCACTCGGGAAGATGAAGATACCATCTGCATATTCTTTTGAAACTAACTTTCCATCAATACCAAGCTCTTGAAGCGCACAAACCATACCGTGAGAAGCTTCACCACGTAGTTTTGCTTTTTTAATTTTGAAGTTACCAGGAAGTACAGCGCCAACTTTTGCAACCGGTACTTTTAAACCTTTTGCAATATTAGCAGCTCCACAAATAATTTGTACTGGCTCTTCTTCACCGATATCGATTAAGCATTTGCTTAATTTATCAGCTTCTGGGTGTTTTTCACATTCTAATACGTGACCAACTACAACACCTTTTACACCTTTATTTAATACTTCAACACCTTCTACTTCAATACCACTTTTCGTGATTTTGTCTGCTAGTTCTTGTGCTGTTACATCTTTAATATCTACATACTCTTGTAACCAACGATATGATACGAACATATTTATCCTCTCCTTCCCTTACGCTCGTTTGAATTGTTGTAGGAAACGTACATCATTTGTATAGAAATGACGAATGTCATCTACGCCGTATTTCAACATTGCGATACGCTCTGCGCCCATACCGAATGCGAAACCTTGATATTCTTTTGAATCATAACCAGCCATTTCAAGTACGTTCGGGTGAACCATACCTGCGCCTAAAATTTCAATCCAGCCAGTTCCTTTACATGTGCCGCAACCTTTACCGTGACACATCATACAAGAAATATCCATCTCTACAGATGGCTCTGTGAATGGGAAGAAACTTGGACGAAGACGGATTTCACGATCTTCACCGAACATCTTTTTCACGAATACTTGCAGTGTACCTTTTAAGTCACTCATGCGAATGTTTTTATCAATTACAAGACCTTCAATTTGCATGAACTGGTGTGAATGCGTCGCATCATCGTCATCGCGGCGATACACTTTACCAGGACAAATAATTTTGATCGGGCCTTTTTCTTTATTATTTTCCATCGTACGTGCTTGCACAGAAGATGTATGTGTACGTAGTAACGTTTCTTCTGTAATGTAGAATGTATCTTGCATATCACGCGCTGGGTGATCTTTCGGTAAGTTTAATGCTTCGAAGTTGTAGTAGTCTTTTTCTACTTCTGTTCCTTCAGCTACTTCATAACCCATACCGATAAATACATCTTCAATTTGTTCAACAACAGCTGTTAACGGATGGTGACAACCTGTTTCAACAGGACGACCTGGCAAGGTAACATCAATTGTTTCAGTAGCCAATTTCGCTTCAATTACTGCTTTTTCTAAGTTACCAATTTTGTCGTCTAGACGCGTTTGAATCGCTTCACGTACTTCATTTACTAATGCTCCCATACGTGGACGCTCTTCTGCTGATAATTTTCCCATGCCGCGTAATACTTCTGTAATTGGGCCTTTCTTCCCTAAATACGCTACGCGTACATCGTTTAAGCCTTTTAGCTCTTTCGCTTCTTCAATAAGCTCTAACGCTTTTTGCTTTAGCTCTTTTAAACGTGCTTCCATTTGGAACCCTCCTAATTTTAAAAATAAAAAAACCTCGCTCCCAAAAAGGGACGAGGTAAATTCGCGGTACCACCCTAAATTGACAGAACAAGTCTGCCCACTCATTAGTTATAACGATCAATTCTGACCGGAACGCCTTTACATATAAATGGTCCTGGCGTCAACTCCAGAGGTGAATTCACTTCCGTCTACCATAAGAATGCTTTCAGTCTAAGGCACTCTCTCCCTATATGGCGATTTTGTAAGCTACTCTTCTCTATCAACGTTTTTCGTTATTTAACTTTTATTGTATGTTCATTACGAACGTATACTTCAACTTATTATAAGAAGTTTTTTATTTGTTCGCAACTGGGCTTTGTAAATAATACGTTAAAATCCCTGCTGCAACCGCAACATTTAATGATTCTGCCCCGCCATAAATCGGAATATACAAGTTTTGATCAGTTTTTGCAAGAATTTCTTGGCGTACGCCGCTTCCTTCATTTCCTACAATTAATGCAAAACTTCCGGCCGGTGTTACTTCAACGTGCGGAACTCCATTTTCAAGAGCTGTTCCATATACAGGAACGTTATTTTCTTTTAACTTGTCTACCCATTCTTCTAAGTTCCCTTTTACAACCGGTAAGTGGAAAATAGAACCTTGTGTAGATCGTAGTACTTTACTATTATAAACATCAACGCACCCTTCTCCAAGCACAACGGCATGAATACCAGCTGCATCAGCTGTACGAATAATTGTTCCTAAATTACCTGGGTCTTGAAGGCCGTCTAATAAAAGAAATTTCCCATCAATAAGAGCTACTTCTTTCTCATGTTTCTCACAAACAGCAAATACTCCTTGCGTTGTTTCTGTTTCGCGAAGTACTTTTACAATTGCTTCAGGCACGATATACATTTCAACATCATTAACTGTCCAATCTTTCGGAAGATCTGTCTGATCTGAAACGATAAGTTCTGTTACAACTCCCGCCTTTAAAGCTTCCTCTACTAAATGGAATCCTTCTACAAAAAATAAACCTTTTTTATCGCGCTCTTTTTTCGTCTGCAGCTTCTTCCACTGCTTCACACGCGGATTTTGTACTGAATCAATGTTTTTCATAATATGTATTTCCCTCTCTTCTTGTCTTATCATTATAGCCTATTTTTCATACATATTTACATAAAAAAGAACAAAAACTAACGTCAGTTTCAATTCTGAAGAAGAGGTGAAAATCATGAGTTTTAATTTACGCGGCGCTGTATTAGCGAATGTGACTGGAAATTCACAAGACCAATTACAAGAAACGATTGTCGATGCAATTCAAAGCGGTGAAGAAAAAATGCTTCCAGGTCTTGGCGTTTTATTCGAAGTCATTTGGAAAAATGCTGGTGAAAATGAAAAACACGAAATGCTAGAAACACTGGAGCAAGGATTAAAAAAATAAGTAATTTGAAAATCACCTTAGCATAAGCCGAGGTGATTTTTTTACGAAAAAAATTTTTTTCTTCTCCTAAACATTTCTACTTTACTAACGCTGATTGATGGAGTACAATGTTCAAAATACATTTAAACCGATCGATTTTCTTTATAGACACCATTAGATAAAGTGAAACTTTAATTAGTGGGGAGGGGTGTTAATCCCCACTAATTATTAGCCTTCACCAATCGGGCTTTTACGGGCAGTTGATTCCCCACCTAACTTCCTCGTATTCGCCGAATTTTGAAGTAGGAATCTTACTGCCCGTTAAAGCGGGATAAAAGGAGTGAATGTTTTATGCATCGTATTACGCTTGAACAAGTTTTTAAACATCACATTACACAAAAATATGTAAACCGTTCTGGAATGGTCCACGCGATTGCTGTCGCTTACCATGCGTTTCACCTAGCTAAAAAGCATCACGCCTCAGTCGATGCTGCGACAAAGGCTGGTTTCCTTCATGATATCGGACACCATACGTGGTACACAGGTGGCGAATGGGACTATGATTTGTATAAAAAGAATGATATACATGCAATTAAAGGAGCAGAAAGAGCTCATAAATTGCTTATTAGATTAGGAGAACATCCGAAACTAGCAAAAGAAATTTCCGTTGCCATTCTTCTGCACACCGATTCTTTCCTACTAGAACAAACGCTTGAAAGAACACCTCTACAAAACGTTATTAAGTGGGCGGATGAAGCCGATGAAGAACCGGGCGGGGCACATCATTATAGAACGATTTCTTATGAAAAAGCATTGAAAGCAATTCAACAATTAGACCGGTTGGTAGAGCGTGAATTGCAAATAGAGCAATCGAAATCGAATAACAAGGCAGAACGCATTTACCAATGAGAAAGAGGCATCACTACAGTGTGATACCTCTTTTATTATTTTCCCCTAAAAAATACACGGAATATTTCAAATTTGAATCTTGTATGTAATATTTAAACGTAACATTCCAAATTCAAATCAATTATAATTTTATATATAAATATAAAGAGGTGATTTGAACATATGCAACCCGCTACACAAATTCCACACGAACAGAACAACTCCATGTCATGGTTACAATTTCTTGGAGTTTTATTCATTCTCTTCCCATGTCTCTCATTAATAAATATACTCCTTACACTTTTACCTATTGAGTTATATGGATACATTAACCCAGATACAAATAAATTTTTGCTTGATTCTATAGAAAATGTAAGTTATGAATTAGTTGCCTTACTTTTACTAATCGTATTTATCACGAAATATAAACCACTGAAAGAACTAGTATTACCTATATTTGATTTTCGAGTTTTAAAATCTTTTCAGATGTACATCTATGTTCTCATTTATTATGTACTCACCCTATTTGTAGATATGCTTGTGTTAGATAAATTATTCCCTTCATCCGTACAAGAACAGTCTGATGCATTGCAACTTTCAACACTAGAGCACTATCCACTTCTCTTACTTCTAGCTGGTGGGATTTTTGCACCTATTTTTGAAGAGCTTGTATGCAGAGGTATTCTTCTTCGTTTTTTCGAAGAGAAGTTTACCTTTTGGCCAGCTGTAATTCTCTCAAGTTTAATTTTCGGTATTGCTCATACGTACTCTGTGGGAATTATGGTTAGCGCATTTATGACGGGAATATTTGCTTGTTTATTGTACAAACAAACTAAATCTGTTATTCCAGCTATACTATTACATATTTTGACTAATATAATCGCCTTTTCAACGTAAAAAAGAGGTATCATCACGATACCTCTTTCACTCTTTTATAACAACTTCAAACGCTTCTCCCGTCACACTATCCCCTAGCTTTTCTAAGAGCCAATAACACATCATCCATACATTCCTATCAAATTATTCATTTTCATTAATAATATCCAAAATAAACCTCATATAGTAAAATATTACTTAATTAACATAAAAGGAGTTTACATATGTTCAGTATTATTTGGATGCTTTTCATGCCACTTCTCATGTTGTGCGGAATTGCTGGTGGTATTTTTTTAGTGGTAACCGGAATTATTCATCGTAAATTCCTTGCTATTTTAATGGGGATTATTTGCTGCTCATTCGTTATAATGCCTTTTATTTTTTTGAACAAAGGTATAAACGGAGAGGATGTTCTTCATATTCCAGCGGTTCTATATTGGATGCTTTTCTCTCTAGCTGGTTTATTAGCAGGGATTAATGGGGCACGTTCAAAAATTAAAAGTATACGTAATATGGGATTCATTATTTTCTCGTTAGGACTGTTCGCAGCTATTTGTTATCAGCTCATGTCTATACCTGATTCATATTTCATTCGTTAAGGAGTTATTACACATGGAAGTTACCGGATTGTTAGTTTGGATTATCTTAGGCCCTATTTTGATGCTATGCGAATTCATCGTGGGTATTTTTTTAATTGCTGCCGGAATTAAATACCGAAAATTACTTACCTTTATAGCGGGATTGATTAGTATATTGCTTATCGTTGTTCCTATCATTTGTATAAGCTATGGAATAGATTTAGAGCGGATGCTCCCAATTTCAGGAACTTTATATTGGAGCTTCTTCCCTTTAGCCGGACTATCAGCTATTATAAGCGGGAGACAATTCACACATATTCGTTCTATGGGGATAATTTTGTTTATAACGGGATTATGCTCTTTGACTGCTTATCACCTTTTATATTTAACTACATAAAAACATAGAAAAGCAGGGAAATTAATTCCCTGCTTTTCTATTTCGTTTATTGCCTGATGGTAAGAAGAACGATAACACCCAAGCAATACCTGCTAATATTGTTGCAATTAAGAAGGCATCGTTAATGCCGTTAATTGCAGATAGCTTTGAAATTTGTCCGAATAATAGTTGCGTGCTCATCGCATCTCCTGCTTGAGCTGACCCGGCTAATGCCGCTAAGCTTTGACCCATACCGTGTACTTTATCAACTAAAATTGGGTTTGACGTTGTTAACATATTGCCGTAATCCGCTACGTGAGCAGTAGTTTGTTGCGTCATAAGCGTGATTAATATCGCTGTTCCAATTGAACCAGCTACTTGTCTTGACGTATTTTGCGTTGCTGTACCGTGAGAAATTAATTTCATCGGTAACGCGTTCATACCAGCTGTCATAATTGGCATCATAATGAATGACATACCAATTGAACGTATAATATAATCTGTCATAATAACGCTATACGGTGTATCCATCGATAACGTTGTAAATTTATATGTCGCAAATGTTGTAATGGCTAATCCAACAATTGCTAACGGACGAATACCATACTTATCAAATAGTTTACCTGCAACTGGTCCCATAATCCCCATAATTAATGATCCTGGAAGTAATAATAAACCTGATTCCATCGGTGTAAAACCGCGAATGTTTTGCAAGTATACTGGAAGTAATAACATACCTCCGAATAATGCCATCGTTACGATTGCGTTAATTACTAATGTGAAAGTGAACGTTGGATATTTAAATACTTGCAAATCAAGCATTTTATTGTCCGTTGTTAACTCTCTCCAAATAAATACTGTTAAACCAATGACACCGATGATAAGTGTTATAATAACTTCTGCACTAGTCCAGCCATTATTTCCAGCCTCACTAAATCCGTACAGTAAGCTTCCTAGTCCAATACTTGAACTAATAACACCAAATACATCTAACTTTGTTTTAGACACCGGCTGTGCCAGTGTGAAGAATTTTAAAGATAAGAACGTAATAATTAAACCGATCACAAACATACCGTAGAACATTAAGTTCCAGCTATAATTTTCAATCACCCAACCTGTTATAGTTGGTCCAATAGCTGGCGCTAAAATCATTGCTACCCCTAGTAATCCCATCGCTGCTCCGCGCTTATGAGGCGGGAATAATGTCATGAAGATATTCATACCAACCGGCATTAAAATACCTGCACCGACCGCTTGAATAATACGGCCCGTCATCATCATTGTAAAGTTACCTGATGTAGCACAAATGATAGATCCTACTGTGAAGAATAACATTGCCGCTACGAATAATTTACGATACGTAAATCGTGAAACTAAAAAGGCACTAATCGGTACTAAAATTCCGTTTACAAGCATGAAGCCTGTAATTAACCATTGGGCCGTTGAAGTTGATACGTTAAATTCGTTCATTAATGGAGGTAATGCAACATTAATGATCGTTTGATTTAAAATAGAAATGAACATACCAAGAATTAATACAGTTACAACTGCCTTTACATTCACATTCTCTACCGGCAATTGTCTCTTCAGCATTTCTTTTTCCTGTTTCACTTGCTCTTGCTTCCCTGTTTCTAATTCCACTACGTTAGAAGCTTCTGTTTCTTGTTTTTGTTCAAGTTCTGTTTCTGCTTTAGTTACCTCTATTTTACTTACGGCTGGGACTTGTTCTTCTCCCATATTCGTTTTTTTCTTTCGTAAAAGACGATTTACAAGGAAGAAGACGATTATACAAAATAGTGCATATCCTACAATTGCAATTGAGGACATCTCATCTCCCCCTTACTTATGAATACGAACTGACACATTCATTCCAGGAACAATATTTACTGATTTACTATGGTCTAAAGAAATTTTAACTGGTACAACTTGCTTTACTTTCGTATAGTTCGCTGTTGCGTTACTTGATGGTAACATCGAGAATGTATTCGCTGTTGTTAATCCAACTTGTTCTACTTTTCCTGTTAACGTTGTATCTGGGTATGCATCCACATATACATCTACTGTTTGACCTTTTTGAACATCATCAATAGTTGTCTCTTCAATGTTTGCTGTTACCCATAAGTTATTCATATCAAATGCGTAAGCAATTGGGCTTCCCGCTCCAACGAATGCATTTGTTGTTGCGTTTGATTGTACAACCGTAGCATTTTGCGGAATTGTTACGTCTACTGTTTGTTCTCCATTTGCTGCCGCTACAGTAACAGCACCTAATTTATCGTTCTCATTGTAATTTTTGCCTACTTCAGCTTTCCAGTCGGTTAATTTACCCGCTACTGGTGACGCAATTGGAATTACCTTTCCGTCAATTTTTGCATTGTCTGTTTTTAAATAGTTTTCCGTTTGATTGTAGTAGTAATAACCGCCAATACCGCCGCCAACTAATACAATTAATGTGATAATGTTGATAATTACCATTCTTCGAAACTGATTCATTGCATTCCTCTCCTTATATCGCATATAATTTTTTTCTAAACTATTTACATCCTTATTGTTTATATTGTTTAATTGTTAATTATATTAACTTTTAAACAAAAAAATCACACCCTTTGCAGTACAAACCTTATTTCGTCTGTCTGCGAGCGGTGCTGATTTCTGAAGGACTATCGTTTATAATTATAAATAATTATGCCGAATCTACAACCAACAATTTAAACCTATATGTTGTTTAAGCAACATTACACTATATATGTGTTGTTTAAGTTAAAAAAAATAAACGGGGTGAAGTAAAAATGTCTATTAAAAATACAAATGATCCACGTGTAAAACGAACGAGACAACTCATACAGGATGCTTTTGTCGCTTTAGTAGGCGAAAAGGGCTTCGAAAATGTAACTGTGCAACATATCGCGGAACGTGCTCC
This sequence comes from Bacillus sp. NH11B, assembly GCF_001884205.1. Lineage (NCBI taxonomy): Bacteria > Bacillati > Bacillota > Bacilli > Caryophanales > Bacillaceae > Bacillus > Bacillus sp. NH11B. The sequence continues at coordinate 42,807 of NZ_MAOG01000088.1, forward strand.
TGTAAATCGCGCTACATTTTATAGCCATTACCATGATAAATATGATTTATTAGACAAAAGCATTGAAGAAATGTTAGAGAGCTTAACGGAAGTAATTAAACCGAAAAATAAAAATAAAGAAGAGTTTCAACTTACATTTGATTCTCCAAATCCAACCTTTTTAGCTTTATTCGAACATATTGCAGCAAATGTAAATTTCTATAACGTTATGCTTGGTGATAAAGCAGCTGGAAATTTCTCTTATAAAATGATGAAAACAATCCAAACACATTTAACATTGAGTTTATCTATTTCACAGCCAGATGATGAAGAACTTATGGTTCCCCGTGATATTCTCATTAGTTACGTTACCGGTGCTCACATCGGAATGATTATGTCATGGTTAAAAAGAGGCATGATTTATACCCCTCATTTCATGGCAATGCAATTAACTCGCTTAATTATTTTAGGAGCTCATACTGCAGCAGGGTTAGAAAGACCATTTTAAAATGCAAAAAGCGAAGGAAAAAATCCCTTCGCTTTCTCTATTAATTAAAAGTAATGTTATGTACAGCCTCTTTATCAAGACGTTTAATAACTTCTACAATTAACTTCACTGCATTTTCATAGTCATCACGGTGTAACATTGCCGCATGCGAATGAATGTAGCGTGTCGCAATCGTAATTGCCATAGACGGAATACCGTTTACAGAAATGTGAATTGCTCCTGCATCTGTTCCCCCGCCCGCTACAGAATCATACTGATACGGAATTTGTAATTCATCAGCAACATCAACAACGAAATCACGTAAACCTGTATGGCCAATAACAGAAGCATCATATAAAATGATCTGCGGTCCATCGCCCATTTTACTTTGCGCTTCTTTTGACGTTACACCCGGTGTATCTCCAGCGATACCAACATCTACTGCGAATGCGATATCTGGTTTGATATAATTCGCAGATGTTTTTGCACCACGAAGACCAACCTCTTCTTGTACAGTTCCAACGCCGTATACAACGTTTGGATGTTTTTCATCTTTTAATTGTTTTAATACGTCAATTGCAATCGCACAACCGATTCGGTTATCCCATGCTTTTGCAAGTAACATCTTTTCGTTCTTCATTACTTGGAATTCAAAGTAAGGCACAACTTGATCCCCTGGTCTTACGCCCCACTCCATTGCCTCTTCTTGGCTAGAAGCACCAATATCGATGAACATGTCTTTAATGTCAACTGGCTTTTTACGAGCTTCTGGAGGTAAAATGTGCGGTGGTTTCGAGCCAATCACACCTGTTATATCTCCTTTACGCGTTACAATTGTTACGCGCTGTGCAAGCATAACTTGCGACCACCAGCCACCAACCGTTTGGAAACGAAGGAAGCCTTTGTCATCAATTTGCGTAAGCATAAAGCCAACTTCATCTAAATGACCTGCAACCATAATTTTCGGGCCATTTTCTTCCCCAACTTTTTTCGCAACTAAACTTCCTAAATTATCAGTAGAAAGTTCATCTGCAAACGGCTCAATATATTTCTTCATTACTTCACGTGGTTCGCGCTCATTACCCGCAATACCGCGTGCGTCTGTTAATTCTTTTAGCATTGTCAATGTCGCGTCTAATTTTGTCATTGCCAACACCCTCCTTTTTCTTCAGTCACTTTATTATACAAAAGGAAATTGAAATATTCAAAAATTAACTTAGTATCCTTGTGTTTGACGCTGATGATTTACTTCATTTTTGTCTAAATACGCTTTTTCAATCTCCTCTTGTTCAAACTCAAGTGCTTGTCCAAGTCGAAGGTAGCTTGTAAATAATTCAATATAGTTTGTAATAGATGGTTGATCTGTAAAACGAATCACTTTCGCATATGTGTCTAAGAAAATTTCCACTTGTGTTTTATTCGTTTGCGCACATTTATAGAATAAGAAGTTTTTATCAATTCCTAAATCGATTCCGATTGATAAGATAAAATGCAAACCATCTACGTATTCTTCTAATATTACTTCACGCTCTGATGCTGGTTTATTGCTCCAATATTTAAAACAACGTGTTTCATTTGCAAGTTCTCCAATTTCTACAAGTAGAGCTAACATTTTTTCTTTTAACAACTTTTTCGGTTGTAAGTCATGTTCTTTCACAATACGGTCATCTAATTCTTTTTGTAATTTAAATAGTTGTAGTAAGTCCATTCTATTGTCCTCCTCCAACATCGCATTTTATGCAACAATGTTGTTTCATCTCAAAGTTCATTATAATTTTTCAGTTCTTATTAACAAGTCAGCTACCTAACTCTTTATAAAATAGCTTGTCCTTAATTTGCAAATACGTTTCAATCATCGCTATTCGATTGTTCACCTCATTGGTGATGGCTAATACTTAGCCGAGGATAACACCCCACTGATTAAAGTTTTACTTTATCTGATGAAAGTTCCATATCATCTTTCCATTATAGCAGTGTCGTTTCCGCTAGGAAAGATACTCTTCTTTCCAAAGGAACATAAATAAAAAAAGCCAGGAGGATTCTCCCGACTTTATACACATATTCTTCTATATCACTATAGTTTTCGCATTGATTTTGTCATATCGATAACGATAATAAGTAAAGGATTTTGCAAATCATTGAATATTTGCAAGGAATGTAAATAAAAAAACCTTAGAAGAAAAATCTTCTAAGGTTTCAACTAATTAATTAGTTAATGTTGTTTTTTGCAACTGTTGCTAATTCAGCGAAAGCTTTTTCGTCATGAACAGCTAAGTCAGCAAGCATCTTGCGGTTAACTTCGATGCCAGCATTTTTAAGACCGTGCATTAAGCGGCTGTAAGAAAGACCATTCATACGAGCTGCTGCGTTGATACGTGTAATCCATAATTTACGGAAGTCACGTTTCTTTTGGCGGCGGTCACGGAATGCATACATTAGAGATTTCATAACCTGTTGGTTAGCAACCTTGAATAATGTATTTTTAGAACCGTAATAACCTTTTGCTAATTTTATTACTTTTTTACGACGTTGACGAGTAACTGTACCACCTTTTACTCTTGGCATAATATTACCTCCTAGTTTGTTCTATATATCAGCCGAACTTATTTTAAGTTGTCAAGCATTTGACGAATGCGTTTGAAGTCACCAGCGCTTACTACACCAGCTTTACGTAGTTTACGTTTAGCTTTTGTAGATTTGTTAGCGAATAAATGGCTTGTGTAAGCGTGAGAACGTTTCAGTTTACCTGATCCAGTCTTTTTGAAACGCTTTGCAGCGCCGCGATGAGTTTTTTGTTTAGGCATAGGTATTTCCTCCTCTATCTATTACTTATCGTTTTTCGGTGCTAAAACTAAGAACATACTACGTCCTTCCATTTTAGGCTTAGATTCAATTGTACTAACTTCAGCACAAGCTTCTGAGAAGCGATCTAAAACACGTTGACCGATTTCTTTATGAGTAATGGCACGTCCTTTAAAGCGAATTGACGCTTTAACCTTGTCGCCTTTCTCTAAAAACTTGATAGCATTACGAAGTTTTGTGTTAAAGTCGTGTTCATCAATTGTTGGACTTAAACGAACTTCTTTCATGCTGATTACTTTTTGATTTTTGCGCTGTTCTTTTTCTTTCTTCTGTTGCTCAAAGCGGAATTTACCGTAGTCCATAATGCGGCATACTGGCGGTTTCGCATTTGGAGCAACTAATACTAAATCAAGATTAAGATTTGCAGCTAAGTCTAAAGCGTCATTACGAGACTTGATTCCAAGTTGATCGCCATTTGCACCAACTAAACGTACTTCACGTGCACGAATTTGCTCGTTAATCATCATATCCTTGCTAATAGTAAGCCACCTCCAAGGTTTTTTCAGAATATGTTTTGTAATTGTAGAACCCGAACAAAAAAAGTGCGGGCATACGGCACCCACACTTGTAATATCTTAAGTAAGAAATACATTTACCTGCTAACTGCGAATGCGTCCATCAGGTGAGAAGCGGGTGCTTCTACTTGTTCCAAAACCATATTCTATTATCCTTGATGAGTTTATCATAGGACATGACGTCTGTCAAGAAGACGCGATGTGTTTTACTAACAACAAGAAATATTGTAACAAACAACTAACATACTTGCAATACTTTTTTATGATAAGTGTTACATGGTTATTTTTTCTAATTCTCTTTACTTATATTACATAGAAAAGCCGCGGTATACCGCGGCTCTTTCTTATCGTTTTCCTTCTACTTTAATCATGTCAACAAAAGCATCTAATGCAATTGTTTCTGATTTTTGTTCACCATATTTACGTACGTTTACGCCGTTTTCAGCCACTTCATTGTCACCTACTACAAGCATGTACGGGATTTTTTGCATTTGTGCTTCACGGATTTTGTAACCAATTTTCTCTTCACGAGTGTCTAATTCAACACGGATACCAGCACGTCGTAATTCATCTTGTACTTTCTTCGCATAGTCTAAATGCACTTGCGGAGAAACAGGAATTACTTGCGCCTGAACTGGAGCTAACCAAGTTGGGAATGCGCCTTTGTATTCTTCAATTAAGAAGGCTACGAAACGTTCCATAGTTGATACAACACCACGGTGGATTACAACTGGACGATGTTGTTTACCGTCTTCACCAACGTAAGTTAATTCAAAGCGTTCCGGAAGTAAGAAGTCTAATTGTACAGTTGAAAGTGTTTCGTCTTTTCCAAGAGCAGTACGAACTTGAACGTCAAGTTTTGGACCGTAGAATGCCGCTTCACCTTCAGCTTCATAGTAATCAAGACCCATTTCATCCATAGCTTCTTTTAACATACCTTGTGCTTTTTCCCACATCTCATCATCAGCATAATACTTTTTAGTATCTGCTGGGTCGCGATAAGATAGACGGAATGAATAGTTTTCTAAGCCGAAATCTTTGTACACTTCTAAAGTTAAGTTTACAACACGTTTTAACTCTTCTTTAATTTGATCTGGGCGAACGAAAATGTGCGCATCGTTTAAAGTCATTCCGCGTACACGTTGTAGTCCAGATAACGCACCTGACATTTCGTAACGGTGCATTGTTCCAAGTTCCGCAATACGGATTGGTAATTCACGATAGCTGTGAATATCATTTTTATAAACCATCATATGGTGAGGGCAGTTCATTGGACGAAGAACTAATTCTTCATTATCCATTTCCATTGATGGGAACATGCCGTCACGGTAGTGATTCCAGTGACCAGAAGTTTCATATAGCTCTCTGCTTCCTAGTACTGGAGTGTATACGTGATCATAACCTAAGCTTGCTTCTTTATCAACGATATAACGCTCGATAATGCGGCGAATTGTTGCACCTTTTGGTAACCAAAGCGGTAAACCTTGTCCTACTTTTTGGCTATTAGTAAATAGTTTTAATTCTTTACCTAATTTACGGTGATCGCGCTCTTTTGCTTCTTCAAGCATACGTAAGTGCTCATCTAATTCTGCTTTCTTAACGAATGCAGTACCGTAAATACGTTGTAACATTTTATTATTGCTATCGCCGCGCCAGTAAGCACCTGCAACGCTTAATAATTTAAATACTTTAATCTTTCCTGTAGATGGAAGGTGAACACCACGGCAAAGGTCGAAGAATTCGCCTTGCTCATAGATTGAAATAACTGCATCTTCTGGAAGATCGTTAATTAAATCTAATTTTAACTCATCGCCGATTTCTTCAAAGCGACGAAGCGCTTCTGCACGTGGTACTTCATGACGAACGATTTCTAAGTTCTCGTTCACGATTTTTTGCATTTCTTTTTCGATTTTCTTGAAGTCTTCAACTGTAATTGCTTCTTCCATATCAATATCGTAGTAGAAGCCATTTTCGATTACTGGACCAATGCCAAGCTCAAGCTTAACATCTTTATATAAACGTTTTAACGCTTGTGCTAAAAGGTGAGCTGTTGAATGGCGTAAAATATATAAGCCATCTTCAGAATCTAATGTAATAATAGAAACTGCACCATCTTCTTCGATTGGTGTAACAAGATCGATCATCTCATCGTTTAATTTTCCAGCCACAGCTTTTTTCTTTAAGCCTGGGCTAATAGAAGCTGCGATTTCTTCAGTTGTTACGCCTTTTGGAAACTCCTTCACAGCTCCATCAGGGAAAGTAATTTTAACTACATCTGCCATCACTGGTCACTCCTCTTTTTCTCAAAATAAAAAACACTCATCCCGTAAAAAGGGACGAGTGTTGAATTCGTGGTTCCACCCTTGTTCCAATTAACATGATTGTTAATTGCTCAAGTTCAACATAACGGTGTTGTCCGTTAGCAATTACTAGAAAAATCGTTCACTGCTAAAGTTTAGAGGTGGTAAGTAATAATCCCGTACTAGGAAGCTCACACCCTAAGGCTTCCCTCTCTGAAAATCGTAGATAACTACTCATGTCCTCATCATGACATTTCAATATATTTCATTTATGTAGGTAATTATATGCTCAAAAACTCAGAAAATCAAGGGCGTTACCTTTATTTTTAAAATTTTTCACATTGCGCTCAAACTCATGTAATCCATGTAATTGGACCCGTTCTTGAAATACATTTCGCAAAGTAACAATCATGTTATGATCTTGTTCTTTCGTATATAAGTAAATCTTTTTCGGCGAAATAGAAAGAAGCGGTGCAATTACTTTCGTATCAATATATACATCCTTTTGCTTTAATAATTCCTCATCTATATATTGGACCAACCTCTCCTGTTTTAAACGTCTACCTTTATCATCATAGAAAATAAAACTTTCATCGAAAATAAGATGCACACAGGACAACCGTGATTTCCGGCCACTTACTTGTTGACGAAGGGTCTCAATGAACATTTGATATTCTTGCTCCATTTTGTACTCATCAATTGCAACTTCAGCAAGTCTGGCTACCATTTCCCTATATGTACGAAGGCGAAAACGAACATATGATGAAAACGAGAATGAAAGCGGATCACAAAGCCAATCATTTAAAGATGACATAATATAGGTCTCAAACTTATGACGCGTTAAATCACGAGCCACTCCTTTTCTTCTTTCTTTTAATATCTCCTGTGCCATATGCAAGATTTGATGACACTCTTCTTGTTCTTCGTAAAAAAACTTTTCCTTTAAAATGGTATGAATCCATTCATTTTGTTTCACATTCATAATGAAATATAGTAGTACTGGCAATAAAATCTTTTCAATATAATTCGATTCACATAATGGTATATGAATAATAACCTTTTTCCCATCTAAATATATACTTGTTTCCTTGTATAAAGATTCCGTTCTTTTCTTTAGTTGTCTGTATACGTGCGCAGCATCATTTTTTTCTTCGAAGCAAATTTCAATCACTTTTGTCCCCCCTTTTATCCCCGCTCTAAAGGATTGCATCTATACGTTACAAATCCTATAAGAGTCCGATCTGTGGAAGTTCACTCTTAGTAGAAATATATCTCCCATCGTTAGAAAATCCACTCGATATGGCTTGCTAATTTTATATATATTAAGGGGGAGAGAAAAAAATGATACAAGCCACTATGAATTTTCAACAATTTGACCATTATGATAAAGTGAAACTTTAATCGGTCGGTTTTTTGTTCATCCCCACTGATTATCAGCCCTCACGAATTAGGATAAACGGACGGTTTTCAAATGTTTGAGTATATACATTATAAAAATTAAATCGAAAGGTTTCTTCTTCATATGTAAACCGCTTAAGAGTTACTACATTGTTATGAAGAAAGCGTTAGTTTTAGACACCTTGAATACTTTGATCTTATCTCCAAAAAATCATCACTATAACAAAAAAAGAGCAAGCTTCTCAGCTTGCTCTTTTACTTATGACGACGGTTCTTCCCACCAATTGGAATTGGCTTCGCTAAATATTTAATTCGTTCCATAATACGTGCTGCTTTCATTTGTTCTGCTTCACCGCGTTGTGTATACGTCAAATGATGTTCCAACTCCTTGAAATCAAAGTTAGACGTAAAGAACGTCGGTAAGTTTTCTAACATACGGAACTGCAAGATTGCGCCAAGCACATCATCACGCACAAAACTTGACATCGCTTCTGCTCCGATATCATCTAACATTAATACTTGTACCCGTTTAACTGCATCAATCTTTTCACCAATCGAATTATCTTGAATCGAACTTTTAATTTCACGTAGAAATTCAGGGAAGTATACGAGCATCGAACTAATTTTCTTTCGAGCAAGCTCATTTGCAATTGCGCCTAAAAGATACGTTTTCCCTACACCAAATTTACCGTACAAATATAAACCTTGTACTTTTTTACCCGGTTCGTATGTGTTTAAAAATTCATTCGCTGCACCTATTGCATCAATACGTGCATCTAACTCTGAAGGGTCTAAATTTTCCATAGTTGCCTGTAAAATGTCAGCTGGCATATATACACTTTGAACAAGTTTTTCATATTTTTTTCTCTCATCATACGCTACTTTTCTAATGCAACGATCGTATTGAATATCAATCATCTTACCTTGGATGACGAGCTTCGGCTCATATCCTTGTAGCATGTTTTTACATGACCCTAAATCCGGACAATCCGCACACCCTACACTTTGTCCAATATATTCATACAACTTCACAAGGCTACGCTCAATCATAGAAGTCGTTACTTCACCTTTATGTTCGTCTATAAATGCTTTCACACGCGGATGCGCCATCACTTCTGTCTTTAAGACTTCATATCTATTTTTAAAATTTTTATTTTCCATTAATTTCGTAAATGAATTTTGAATATGCTCCATTTCCTCACCTCAAAGAGCGTTCATTCTCTTTTATTAATCACGCTTATATTTTTTCAACACTTCTTCTAATCGCTTCCGTTCATCTTCTAACGAACTTGTATTTTTCTCAACACTCACGTCCGTTTTCACAGTTTCTTTCACTTCTTCTTTCGGCTCTTCTTTAAGCCAATCTGGCACCATTTCTCTTCGCACTGTTTTCTTCGCCGTACGACCTTTTTTCTTCGTCTCAGCCCACTCTTGATATTGACGGTTTTCTTCTTTCGCTAACGCCATCGCTTCAGCTACTGTACCGACCTTTTTTCGTGCCCAATGTCCAGCAATCTTCTCAACATACGTTTTCGCAAGTTTCATATCTGAGCGTAGCATAACATAATAAATAAGTACATTCACAACCCCTGGCGTTAACTTTTGGTTTATCATTACATCCTCAACAATTTGCAAGTCTGCTTTCGTTGCTTCTGCACCACCTGAAATTTCTTTCAATAGTTGTTTTGGCGATATTTCCTCTAACTGCTTCATTAGCATTTCTTCTTGCGTAGATGGCTCTTTCTCTTTCATAGTACGTGCAGCATGAGGTTGCACTCTTTCACTTAATACTGGTAATGCTTGACCATTTTCAAATTGATACCAATCACGAGCTCCTTTTCGAAGTCTTTCAATATCAATTGTTTGCACCTCTGTCACCGTACCAAGAACGATATTTTGCATTGATAACACATCCACACCATACACATAAGCAAGTGTAATGATACACTCTCGTACTTGATCTGTAATTGCCTTTTTAGGAACTAGCGCTGATAATCCTTCCATAAATAAAGAGAAATCAAAGAAATCATTCCAAACTTTCGGAACATCCCCCTTCTCGTTACTTGGCATAGTTGTCGTTTTGGGGATACGAAGTTCTTCTTGCGCATGCTCAAACTGACCTGGGTTAAATGAATCAAATACATCATTGAAGGAGCGCGTAACATTTTCATAAGAAGCAAAATCGAATTCTTCTTCTAAGAAATATTGCTTTACTTGGTTATATTTTGTCCGACTCAATCGATTGTATAAAAAGATACTTAAAACAATATCATCAAAAAACTGCTTCGGAGATAACGGTGGTTGCAACTCATATATAAACATTCGAATGTCTTTTTCTTTTTTAATATATACATTTAAAAGCCCAATCGCCTCTAACTTTACTCGTTCCTCATATATTTCAGGAAGTTGCATTTGCATGGTCACCATAAGGGAGTGATGTGTATTCTCTTTTCCAAATACACGATCTTGCTCAAGCTCCCCCCATAGCGTCATGTATAAGCTAAAAGCTCTACTACCTATTAACGGCTGATACAACATTGTTAAAACTTTCCGGTCGTAATTATGTAACAACCCTTTCGCACTTACCTTATAACGATCAATCGGCAATAGCTCCATCCATGACTGTTTTTCCATTCTTGCTTTCCCTTTCTCTCATCCAATCTAACCTATATTTCACTCGTTCATCTTTATTATATAATTTCTTAGCGAAAAAGAGCTATTAGCTTCCGCTTCTAGCTCTCTTATCTCATTTACTTACAGTATATAAAGAGAATATACTACACCTTCTACTCTCTCTCTTTTTGCAGTATATCTTTTAATTCTTCAATAAATACATTTAAATCTTTAAATTGACGATACACAGAAGCAAAACGTACATAAGCAACATCATCAATATCACGAAGTTCTTCCATAACAATTTCACCAATCATATCACTTTTCACTTCTGAAATACCTAAGTTACGAAGTTCACGCTCCACACTTTGTGTCACTTCTTCTAACTGCCTTAAAGATACAGGTCTTTTTTCACACGCTTTAATTAAACCGCGTAAAATCTTCTCTTTATTAAACTCTTCTCGTGTTCCTTCTTTTTTAACAACGATAAGAGGTGATTCTTCTACTCTTTCAAATGTTGTAAAGCGACTTAAACAGCTTTCACACTCTCTTCTTCTTCGAATAGAGCGCCCCTCGTCTACCGGACGCGAATCTAACACTCTTGTGCCATTATGAAAACAGGATGGACAACGCAATTCATTCACTCCTTTACACTATAATCTTTATTTTTTCGCTACTCACCTACATGTGAAAATATATATACAATATTATATAACTCATTCTTATACACTGACCACTCTAAGTTATTACATATCATGATCCTATTTTATATAAACTAAAAAAGAGGTGCATTATACACCTCTTTACATTTTAAATCAATTATGTTCTTTTTTAAAGAGCTTTTGTTTCTCTCTGCTTAATTTCGAAGCTACCAGTGCCTCGAGGAAGCTCGATGCTCTCACGCGTTTTCGCGTTTAAACCTTCTGCAATATATTCTGCAGCAACATTTGGATCAATACGATCCCCACAAGTATAAACATCAATACTTGCGTAACCGTGCTCCGGAAAGCTATGAATTGTTAAATGTGATTCCGAGATAATTACTACTCCACTTACACCTTGTGGTGCAAATTTATGAAAAGCAACCTCACGTACTTCAGCACCAGCTCTTAGTGCTGCATCCACAAATAATTGTTCAATATACGGCATGTCATTAAGCTTGTCGAAATCGCAATCCCAAAGTTCAGCGATCACGTGACGACCCATCGTATCCATAGTATCCATTCTACAGTTCCCCCTTGTAAATTTATTCTAACTGTTCGAATTGAAAACTAATTTGCAATTTGGCTTGCTCCACTACCACGGGGGAAAGTTAGTCCAGAGAGGTCCTAACCCTTTAAGTAGTGACTACGTACCTCAGCTCTTAAGTTTACGAGTGTTAGTATACTTTGTTTATTTTCATTTTGCAACAACAGTTTTTTCGATTTTCTGTCATATTTTCCTCTTTACTTTTCCCTAAAAAAAATTATTGATTCACAAATACAGTAATCCCAACGTTTCGTGGTATGTCCACTATTTGAAGATATACTCATATAATTTTTATCCTTTTCAGAAAAAAATAAAAAAAGAGGGCAAATTTCCACTTGCCCTCTCCCTCGTTCACTTAAATATGTTGCACATTTTTTTGTTTCGCTAATTCATCAACAACTAACGTTACAAGATCTACAACACGACGAGAGTAGCCCCACTCGTTATCATACCAAGCAAGTACTTTCACTTTACGATCACCCATTACCATTGTAGATAAACCATCAATAATAGCTGAGTGTGTATTTGTATTAAAGTCGATAGACACTAAAGGCTCTTCACTGAATTCTACAATTCCTTTTAACTCACCGTTTGCAACAGTTTTGAATGCTTCATTAATATCTTCAACTGTTACATCACGTTTTACATCTACTACTAAGTCAACAAGAGACACGTTTGGTGTTGGTACACGAAGTGCCATACCATGAAGTTTTCCATCTAAATGCGGAAGAACTTTTGCAAGCGCTTTCGCAGCACCCGTCGTTGTCGGAATGATTGACTGTCCGCAAGCACGTGCTCTTCTTAAATCTTTATGTGGGTTATCAATATTTTTTTGGTCATTTGTATAAGCGTGAACAGTTGTCATTAAACCGTTTTCAATTCCGAACTGCTCATCTAACACCTTTACAACAGGTGCTAAACAGTTTGTTGTACAAGATGCATTTGAAATAACGGTATGTTTTGTAATATCTAATTGATCTTCGTTCACACCAACTACAATTGTTACATCTTCATTTTTACCAGGCGCTGTTAAAATAACTTTTTTCGCTCCAGCTTCAACGTGAAGAATTGCTTTTTCTTTTGAATTAAATTTACCAGTTGCTTCAATTACAACTTCAACACCTAGATCTGTCCAAGGCAATTCCTTTGGATCACGGTTGTTTAAAAGACGAATCATTTTCCCATCTACTAATAAGTGATCTTCAAATGCTTCCACTGTTCCGGCAAACTTACCGTGTACTGTATCATATTTAATTAAATGTGCTAACGTTTCGGACGGATAGCTTGCATTGATTGCTACAATTTCGAATGCGCTTTCTTTTATTGCTTGACGAAACACCATTCTCCCAATACGTCCAAATCCATTAATTGCCACACGAGTCATAATATGTTATCCCCCTTGAATGCGTTATACTATTTATCTCTAATCCCAATAATAGTATAACACAAAAAGGAGGAATGTCACTAAGCATTTTCATTAATTTCACAATTTTTTAGTTAATAATGTTCCACTTCTTTAAAATCACCTGTAATTGTGTTTTCGTTCCCATAATTGTGCCATCATTATTTATCACTTCATCTGCACGCTTTACTTTTTCTTCTAATGGCATTTGAGATTGAATACGTGCCGTTGCTTCTTCTTCTGAAAAATTATTACGTTTCATTAAACGTTTTAATTGCGTACTCGGCATAACTGCTACAACTAAAACACAATCAACGAGATTTGTTAATTTACTTTCAAATAAAAGAGGGATGTCTAACACAACCGCTTGCATACCTTCTTTTATGTACATCTCCTTTTGCGCATTCATTTCTTCACGTACCGCAGGATGCACAATTTTGTTTAACTGCAATCGTTTTTCTTCATTATAAAAAACGACACTTCCTAATTTAGGTCGATCAAGCTCCCCATCTTCTTGTAACACTTCCGTTCCAAACACCTCTACAATTTTGTTATATGCTGGCTTTCCTCGTTCTACAACTTCTCGCGCAATAATATCAGCATCAATAACTGGTATATTTAGTTCACGAAACATTTCTGATACCGTACTTTTTCCGCTTGCAATGCCTCCCGTTAATCCAATTACTACTGTCATAATAATCCTCCTCATATTAAAAGGCGCGAAACTAATGTTCCACGCCCATACTTACATTTTCCAAATTCCAATAATAATGAGTAATACCCCAGGCAGGAATGTAAATTTTTGTAACCATTTCATATTCGATAAAACCGTACCAAGTTTCATTCCAAGAAATAAAAATAAAGAACTCATAACCGCGACTAATATCGCCATCATAGCGGGTGCATACCCTAATAAAGATGCACCAATTCCAGCACCGAATGAATCTACAGAAAGAGCTATACCAAGAAGCAATGCTTCTCCTGCAGAAATGGTGCCTGATTTATCAAAATCTGCTACAGTCGGTTTCCGTAAAATTTGAATCACTAGCCCAAGCGAGGCAATCTCTAATTTCCAGACCTTCTCCTCTTGCTTCGGTTCTTCTTTTTTCTCACTTCGAAAAAATTGATATAATACCCAAATCCCTATTCCAATAAGAACAAGCCCACCGATACGCGTTGCGATAACAGGTGAAAATATTTTCGCGATCATATGTCCAATTCCCATTGAAACGAGCATAACAGCCGCTGAACACATTCCAATAATTACAATTGATCTTAGTGGAATTCTTACGCTTCTTAAACCATATGTTAGCCCTACACTACAGCTATCCAAGCTTAATGTAAAAGCTAATAAAATAAGAGATAAATAAAGGTACATCGGTAAACTCCTCCCTTATACATAGCTCTGCTGTATGTATATGACAAATGCCTATCCGATGTTATCTCTTTTCTATATTCTTGGCTGACAAATTGGGCAGTAATGCGTTCCTCTTCCGCCAACAACTGTTTTTTCTAGTATCGTACCGCAAGTTACACACGGTTCTCCTTTTTTTCCGTATACATTTAGGAGTTCTTGGAACGAACCAATTTGCCCCTGCGAATTGATATACGTTCTAATTGTACTTCCGCCTCGCTTTACTGCTTCGCCTAGCGTTGTAACAATTGCTTCGTACACTCTTTCTATTTCTTCTTCTGTTAAAGACGCAGCTTCTCGTTCTGGGTGAATTTGAGAACGGAATAACACTTCATCTACATATATATTTCCAAGCCCCACTAAAAGACGCTGATCTAATAATACAACTTTTATTTTACGGTTTGTTTTTTGCAATCTTTCTTGTAAATACCGCGGTGTCAATTCAGCATCAAATGGCTCCGGGCCTAAGTCAGCAAGAGGCATTTGATTCAACTCTTCACCTTTCTTAAAGAGATGCATCGTACCAAACTTTCTCACATCTTTATAATGCAATTCAGTTCCATCTGTAAATAAGAAACGGACGTGCGTATGTTTATCAATTGGCTCATCCTCTTGATGAAGTAAAAACTTACCTTCCATACGCAAATGTGAAACAATGACATAATTCGTTACATATAAAAGCAAAAACTTTCCTCTTCGCTTTATATTTTCAATTGTCTCGCCTCTTAGCATTTCTTTAAAGATTTCTGCATCATCCGGTCGTTTTACTATTTTAGGATAAGTAATAACAACATCTTCAATCGTTTTTCCTGTTACAAGATTTTCAAGCGTCCGTCTAACATTTTCAACCTCTGGTAATTCAGGCATTTCATCACGTCCTTATTTCGCGTCGTACCAAGTTGGACCGTAAGAATAATCAACTTTCAATGGAACTGCTAGTTCAATTGCATGCTCCATTACTTCAGGTACAAGCTTCTCTAATATTTCAATTTCTTCTTTTGGTGCTTCAAATATCAATTCATCGTGTACTTGCAGAAGAAGACGTGCTTGTAATCCTTCTTCTTCTAGACGATCTGCCATAATAATCATCGCTTTTTTAATAATATCAGCCGCACTACCTTGAATTGGTGTATTCATAGCTGTACGCTCAGCAAAGCTACGTAAATTGAAATTACGACTCGTAATTTCCGGAATATAACGGCGACGATTTAATAATGTAACCACATACCCTTTTTGTTTCGCATCTTTTACGATTTCATCCATGTATTCTTGTACACCAGGGAAACTTTCTAAATACTTTTCAATAAATTCCGCTGCTGCTTTTCTTGTAATTCCTAAGTTTTGCGAAAGACCATAATCACTAATCCCATACACAATTCCGAAGTTAACTGCTTTTGCTTGTCGTCTCATGTTAGATGTTACTTCATCTTTCCCAACACCAAATACATCCATAGCTGTTTTCGTATGAATATCCATGTCATGTTGGAACGCTTCAACTAACCCAGGATCATTTGCAATATGAGCAAGCACACGAAGTTCGATTTGTGAATAATCAGCCGCGTACATGATCCATCCTTCTTCTGATGGAACGAATGCCTGACGAATCTTTCTTCCTTCTTCTAATCGAATCGGGATATTTTGTAAGTTCGGATCTGTTGAACTTAATCGACCTGTTTGCGTTAACACTTGATTGAAACGAGTATGGATTTTAGATGAATCTTCATGTACAACTTTCAATAAACCTTCAATGTAAGTTGAATTTAGCTTCCCTAATTGACGATAATGTAAAATATTAGGGATAATTTCATGATGATCCATAAGTTTATCTAATACATCCGCTGACGTAGAATAACCTGTTTTCGTCTTTTTAATAACTGGTAAGTTTAAGTTCTCAAACAGAATAACTCCAAGTTGCTTCGGTGAATTAATGTTAAATTCCGTTCCTGCAAGCTTATAAATTTCCTGTTCCATTTCCTTTAATCTACCTGCAAGTTCTTCTCCCATATTACGAAGACGCTCCGTATCAACTTTTACACCTTTTACTTCCATATCAGCTAATACACGTGCAAGTGGTAATTCTAACTCTGTAAACAGTTCATATTGCTCATTCTTTTTTAACTCTTCAATGAATGTTTGCTTTACATCATATAATACATGCACTTTACGAGCTACATGCTCCGCTACTACATCTAACTCTGGAACTGCACGCTTCGCACCTTTTCCGTAAACTTCTTCATCAGATTTCACGGCATGTGTTTCTTTCATTTTTGCTACGGCACGAAAATCTTTATCTGTATCAGCTGGATCAAGTAGATAAGCAGCAATTAATAAATCAAAATCAATTCCTTGAATATCTACACCTTTCCACTTAAGAGCAACGATAGCTCGCTTCGCATCAAATGTATGCTTTCTCATTTCTCCATTTGCAAGCCATGCTTTGAAAGTATCTGATTTAAGAGCAATGTCTGCCGAAATAAAGTAACAACCATTTTCATTTTGAATACCAAAACCTTGAATATCCGCTTTATGATAGTTATCTTCTTGCACTTCTACAATAAGCGCACTATCTTGCTGAAGCATTTCTTCTGTAACTTCTTCCACAATATCAAATGTAATATCATCTAATTCAGCTGGAGCTGTTTCTTCAGGCGTAACGCCTAACTTATTTAAAAGAGATGTAAATCCTAAATTCTCAAACATTGGAATAACATCACTTGGTTCATACCCTTTATATTCCATATCATCTACATGCACAGTAATTGGTGCATCTGTAATAATAGTCGCAAGTTTTTTACTCATAAGAGCTTGTTCTTTATTTGCTTCTAACTTTTCTTTTAATTTCTTTCCGCTCACTTGATCTAAGTTTTCATATACTGCTTCAACCGTTTCAAATTGCGTTAATAATTTAATGGCTGTCTTCTCACCAACACCTGGTACACCTGGAATGTTATCTGACTGGTCTCCCATTAAACCTTTCATATCGATAATTTGCTTTGGTGATAAGCTATATTTCTCAAATAAAGCTTCTGTCGTATATTCATCTACTTCTGTAATCCCTTTGCGCGGAATACATACAAGTGTATTATCGGAAACAAGTTGAAGTAAGTCTTTATCTCCTGAAATAACTTTTACATAAGCCCCTTGCTCACTCGCTTCCTTCGCTAGCGTTCCCATAATGTCATCCGCTTCATAGTTTTCTAATTCATAGCGCGGAACATTAAATGCATCAAGCATCTCACGAATAAACGGGAATTGCTCTGATAACTCTGGTGGAGTCTTTTGACGTCCTCCCTTGTAATCACTATACGTTTTATGACGGAATGTTGTTTTCCCCGCATCAAACGCCACAAGCATATGTGTCGGTTTTTCTTCCTCTAGTATCCTCATTAACATCATTGTAAAACCATAAATTGCGTTCGTATGTATACCTTTGTCGTTATTTAAAAGCGGTAGTGCAAAGAAAGCACGATACGCGATATTATTACCATCTACTAATACGACTTTTTTTTCCAAACTACAAACCTCCCCATACATATTTGAAACGATTTTTTCCACAGAAAAAAAACCGTTCCTGTCCTCTCTCTATATTAACATGACTAATAGAGAGAAGAAAAATAACGGCTATTTTCTATCATATATACAAACGTTTACTAACATAAAAGGGAAGTGACGAGAACAGCATAACTATTCTCGTCCAAAATTACTCCTTGGATGAAGGGGTTTTCATCTATTATATTAACAGAGCTTTATTAATATTTAATTAAGCCAATGTTAATATATTGTAAATATCCTTCATCCTATTTTTCAGTAGCTGATTTTGGTAAAACAACTGTAAATGTCGTTCCTTCCCCAACCTCACTATCCACCGTAATCGTACCTTGATGTGCTTCAACTAAATGTTTCACAATTGATAAACCAAGACCCGTTCCACCCGTATTCCTACTTCTCGCTTTATCAACTCGATAAAAACGTTCAAATATACGAGGGATTTCTTCTTTACTAATACCAATTCCAGTATCCGACACCTTTATATACGCATTATATTTATCCTCTAATAATTCAACTGAAACAACGCCGCCAGCCGGCGTATATACGATTGCATTATTAATTAAATTAATAAAGATTTGTTTTAAGCGGCTCGGATCTCCAATAACGGAAACTCGTTTCAATACATTCACTTGTAAAGAGATTTCTTTTTCTCCCGCTTTATTATCGAGCACCATGTGAATGTCTTCAAGAATCCCCTTCATATCAACCGTACCCATATTTAGTCTAAACCCTTGCTGCTCGATTTTTGATAAATCTAATAAATCTTCAATTAATCCTTGCATGCGCTCACTTTCTTTTAAAATAATATGTAAGAAATGTTCGCAGAATTTTTTATTATCCATCGCTCCGTCCAAGAGTGTTTCTGAAAAACCTTTAATAGAAGTAATCGGTGTCTTTAGTTCATGAGAAACATTCGCTAAAAAGTCTTTTCTCATTTGTTCTAATTTCTTTAGCTCAGTAATGTCATGGAATACAAGGACAATCCCTTTCCATTCATGGTTCGTCCCGATAATCGGTGCTCCATATACTTCGAAATGCTTTCGCTCAATTCCAAGCGGCAATAACATTTGTTTACGCACTTTCACTTCTGTCATAAAGATTTCTTCTACGAGCTCAATAATTTCCGTATGATGAAACGACTCATAGTATAAACGGTCTAAATATTCTTCGTCTGTTACGTGGAAGGTCTCCTTATAAGAACGGTTTACAAGGTTTATATAACCACGACTATCAATTAAAATCATTCCACTTCCCATATTTTCAATTAATGTATGCAAACGATCTTGTTGCATTTCTTGCTCAAGTGTCATCTCTTGTAAATTACGTGCTAAAATATTAATTGCTTTACTTAGCATTCCTGTTTCATCCGAATGACTTTCATAAGCGCGTGCTTTATAATTTCCCTTCGCTAATTCAATAGCCACTTTCGTAACGGATTCAATCGGCCTAATATATTGCCCTGTAATTTTCATACCTAAAAATACGACAACGAGACACGCGATAACAAATCCGATAATTAATAATCCCCACGTTTTTTGGTGAACGTCCCTCAAAGTATCGATTGTACTTTTCACCAAAATATATCCTTGTTTCCCTGCTACATCCTGAACGAACACAGCATGATAAAATTCATTCTTTTGATCCGTTTCTTTCGTAATAACTTTATTTCTTTGTTTTGCTGTTTCAGAAGAAAGTTCTTTAATCATCTCTTGACTAAATGCAGATTGTTGCCCTCCGCTATATTGAACTTTATTTTTTTCATCAACAAATATAATAGAAGCTGGTATTTGTTCTTCTAACTTTTCAAATACATACGGCTTTTTTAAAACAGATTCAAACCCTTGCTCCTCTGCTAATACAGCAACATATCTTGTCTCTTTTACCATTCTCTCTTTAGCATGATCTATATAGTAATTTTCAAATACAGTTTCTAATAATACACCTAGTCCAACTAAAATAAAAACGATAAGAGAAACAAATGTAAAAAGAAGCCTGGAGCGAAATTTATTCATCCCCTTTTGGCTCCTCTAATTTATAACCTAAACCACGTATCGTTTTAATGTACGTCGGTTTTTTCGTATTTTGTTCAATTTTATCGCGCAAATGGCTAATATGGACATCAACAATTCGAGTATCACCGGCAAAATCATAATTCCATACAGCACTCAATAATTGGTCACGAGTTAATACACGACTTTTATTTTTCGCGAGATACACAAGTAGTTCAAATTCTTTTGGTGTTAATTCAAGCTTTCTTCCTTGGAAATAAGCCTCATAAAACTCCGGTAAAATTTTAAGTTCTGCAATTATGATGCTATCTTCATCTGGTGCTTCTGCAACTTGTTCTTCTTGTTGTAATTTCGTACGGCGCAAAATCGCCTTCACACGAGCAACAACTTCCCTTGGACTAAACGGCTTCGTCATATAATCATCCGCCCCAAGTTCAAGACCGAGTACCTTATCAAATTCATCATCTTTTGCTGTTAACATTAAAATCGGTGTCATGACACGTTGCAATCGTAATTCTTTACAAACTTCCATACCATCCATTTTCGGAAGCATTAAATCTAATATAATTAAATCTGGACGTTCTGTTGTCGCTTTTTGAAGCGCCATTTCTCCATCCATCGCTGTTATAACTTCAAACCCAGCTTGTTGTAAATTAAATTCAATTAAAGTTAAGATAAATTCCTCATCATCAACTACTAAAATACGATTGTTCATTCTTTTCCTCCAAGTTATAGACTTGAAACCTTCTTCATCCTAGTATTTTCCCCGTTATTCTCATCATACTAGAAAACAAGGTCCCTCTCAATATAATTGTCTATTCATGGATTCAGATTGTGCTATCTTTATTCCATAATCGCGTTCCCCTCAGTTATCAAGTGGTTACCCAGACTTTATAGATACATCTATCCTTTTTAAAGTCTTTTTCCGTATGAACTATAAATTCTCTCTCTTGTCCTAAGAAAAATGCAAGAGCATACGCTATTTTATAATCCGGTGTTTCATATCCATCAAATACTCTCCCGTACATTTCATTCGCGATTGAATCGGCCCACACCTCAGCTTCTCTTATCGTTTCAAAGATTATGTCTTCTCTTTTCCATTTCACAGTCATACTGTTCACCCCCGTTTAAACAAAAAGTAGCGCTAGCATACCCTTAATAAGAATATGACCAGCGCTACTTTTATATCATTCTAACTTTCATTTTTAAAAATTATCTAATGCTTTTTCCATAATAGAAACAGATTTAAAAGGCGGTGTTACTGTTAATGAGCCTTTCACAACAGTATCTCCTTTTTCATCATGAGCAGATACAAGCATATCAATTGTATGTTCCTCCTCTGAAACAGCCACAACTTCAAAGTGGATTTGTAACGTTTCATAATGGTGAACATGTTTCACGAACGTAAGATCCTTCCTAGTAATATGACTACCTGGACCTGGTAAATATTTCGTAACCGCCGTTGTAATCAGCCCTGTTAGCATAATGCTTGGTACAATCGGCTTTTCATACGGAGTTTGGGATGCGTAATCATGCTGAATATATAATGGATTGGCATCATTCGTTAAACCTAAGTACAATAACAAATCTTTATCCTCAATTTTTTCAGTGATAGATAATTTCTCTCCTACTGTAATTTCATCCATTCTACGACCAATTTGAACTTTTTTCTTTAACATGTTACAACCCCCTCCGATTTTTTCACCTTATTATCCTACTAAAAGCGATACCTTATCCGAAATTTACTATGATGAGGGCAATATATAGTATAAGTCTATAGTTTCATTATAGGACACACTAAATGATAGCGTTTTCATATTATTTCAAAAAAACATTTCAATAAATAGTAGAAAAAGATTCGGGGCCCCGAATCTTTTTCCGCTTATATTTAATTATTAAACAAGAACTTTCATAACGTTACGTACAGATTCTACAGAGCGATCTAACGCTTCTTTTTCATCTTCAAGAAGTTCTAATTCAATAATTTTTTCAATTCCGTTACCACCTAGAATTACTGGTACCCCTAAGTAAAGGTCACTATAACCATACTCACCTTCAAGGTATGCAATAGCAGGTAATACACGGCGTTGATCTTTCAAGATTGCTTCTGTCATTTCAACTAAAGAAGCTGCTGGCGCATAATATGCACTACCGTTTCCTAATAAGCCTACAATTTCACCGCCACCTTTACGTGTACGTTCTACGATTGCTTCTAAACGCTCTTTTGGAATTAATGTTTCTAACGGAATGCCACCTGCATAGGAATAGCGTACAAGAGGTACCATATCGTCACCATGTCCACCAAGAACAAATCCTGTAATGTCTTTTACAGAAAGATTTAATTCTTGTGAAATGAATGTACGGAAACGAGCTGTATCTAATACGCCCGATTGACCGATAACACGCTCTTTCGGGAATCCTGCTTCTTTAAATACAGAATATGTCATTGCATCAACCGGATTTGTTAATACAACAATAATCGCATTTGGTGAATGTTTTGCAATGTCGCGCGTAATACTTTTCATAATTTTAGAGTTTGTTGCTACTAAATCATCACGGCTCATACCAGGCTTACGCGCAATACCAGCTGTAATAACGACAACGTCAGAATCAGCAGTATCTGCGTAATCAGATGTACCAATAATGTTAGCATCAAAACCTTGTACTGGGCTCGCTTCTAACATATCTAACGCTTTCCCTTTTGTTGGATTTTCCAGCTGTGGAATGTCCACTAATACAACATCTGCAAGTTCTTTTTGTGCTAATAAGAATGCCGTTGTTGCTCCTGTAAATCCTGCACCGATGACTGAAACTTTCTTGCGTTTGATTGTCATAATTTACCCCCCGCTTTAATTATGCGTTTTTGATTATCGCTACATCCATGTTTTTAATAAGTTCATTAGCGAACTCAGAACATTTCACTTCTGTTGCACCTTCCATTAAGCGTGCGAAATCATATGTTACTACTTTTGAAGCAATTGTTTTCTCAACTGAATCAGTTACTAAATTCGCAGCTTCGTTCCATCCTAAGTGCTCTAATAATAGTACACCTGAAAGAAGAACTGAAGATGGGTTTACTTTATCTAAACCTGCATATTTTGGAGCTGTACCATGTGTAGCTTCAAAGATAGCATGTCCAGTCACATAGTTAATGTTTGCACCAGGTGCAATACCAATTCCACCTACTTGTGCAGCAAGTGCATCAGAGATGTAGTCTCCGTTTAAGTTCATTGTTGCAACAACATCAAACTCACGTGGACGAGTTAAAATTTGTTGTAAGAAGATATCTGCAATAGAATCTTTTACGATGATTTTCCCAGCCACTTCTGCGTCTGCCATCGCTTTATTCGCTGCATCTTTTCCATCTTTTTCAACGATACGATCATATTCAGCCCAAGTAAATACTTTGTCGCCGAATTCTTGTTCCGCTACTTCGTAACCCCAGTTTTTGAAAGCACCTTCTGTAAATTTCATAATGTTTCCTTTATGAACTAATGTAACAGAAGAGCGTTTTTCGTTAATTGCATATTGAATTGCAGCACGAACAAGACGCTTTGTCCCTTCTTCTGAGATTGGTTTAATACCAATGCCAGATGTTTCTGGGAAGCGGATTTTATTAACACCCATTGCTTCTTTTAAGAAAGCAAGAACTTTTTCTGCTTCTGGAGAACCTTGTGCATATTCAATTCCAGCATAAATGTCTTCTGTATTTTCACGGAAAATAACCATATCAGTATCTTCCGGACGTTTTACAGGTGAAGGAACACCTTCAAAGTAACGAACTGGACGTAGACATACATATAAATCTAATTCTTGACGAAGTGCTACGTTTAGAGAACGAATACCACCGCCAACTGGAGTTGTAAGTGGACCTTTAATTGCGATTAAATATTCGCGAATTAAATTTAAAGTCTCTTCAGGTAACCACTCGCCTGTTTGGTTGAATGCTTTTTCCCCTGCAAGCACTTCTTTCCAAACGATTTTCTTCTCACCATCATATGCTTTCTCAACTGCTGCTTCTAGTACGCGAGATGCTGCTGCCCAAATATCAGGACCAATTCCATCTCCTTCGATAAATGGAATAATCGGATTGTTTGGTACATTCATAACACCATTAGTTACAGTAATTTTTTCACCTGTCGTCAATGTGATAACCCCCATGTTTGAAATTTCATATGTATGAAACTGAGGGAATAACCCCTCAGTTCAAACCGTTAGTCAAATTAAAATATTCTAATCATTACATCTTCCCAAAAAAATCAGACTTTTGAAAGCGTATTTTCACTATCAAAATAGTGTTTTTCGCTTATCGTTGTGCGATTGGAACATATACTTGATGCGTAGGTCCATTATAATCAGCACGCGGACGAATTAAACGGTTGTTTTCATATTGTTCTAGAATATGAGCTAACCAGCCTGACATACGGCTAATCGCAAAGATAGGTGTAAATAAGTCATGGTCAACTCCTAAACAGTGGTATACAGAAGCTGAATAGAAATCAACATTTGGTGGAAGACCTTTTTCTTTTGTTACAATGTCTTCAATTTTGATAGACATATTATACCATTTGTCTTCTCCTAAAAGCACGCATAATCTCTTAGACATTTCGCGTAAGTGTTTCGCGCGTGGATCACCATGCTCATATACGCGATGGCCAAATCCCATAATTTTCACTTTATTTTGAAGAGCATTATGAATATATGATTCTACATTTTCTTCTTCGCCAATTTCAGTTAACATCTTCATTACATTTTCATTTGCCCCGCCGTGAAGAGGACCTTTTAATGCGCCGATTGCTGCTGTAATACCAGAATACACATCTGAAAGTGTAGCTACGCAAACACGTGCAGTAAATGTAGAAGCGTTTAACTCATGATCTGCATGAAGTACAAGCGCCTTATCAAAAGCCTCAATTTCAACTTCATTTGGCTCACGATCATTTAACATGTACAAGAAGTTTCCAGCTAACGATAGATCTTTTCTTGGCTCAACAACATCTAAACCTTTGCGAATTCTTGCATAAGCAGCAATTAAAGTTCCTACTTGAGCCTGTAATTTAACCGCTTTCAAATAATTGGACTTCTCATCCATAATTTCAGCGCTCTCATCGTATAATGATAGCATGGAAATCGCAGTTCGTAAAACAGACATCGGATGCGCGATTTTTAAATCTACTTGTTTCAAATATGTTAAAATTTCACCTGGTACTTTATAGTATTCAGATACAGTTGCACTAAATTCCGCTAGTTCTTTTTCGTTAGGAAGCTTGCGGTGCCATAATAAGTACACTACTTCTTCAAATGTAGCATTCTCAGCTAAATCATCAATATTATACCCAACATAAGTTAATGTATCATCAATAATAGAGCTCACAGATGATGTTGTTGCTACTACCCCTTCTAAACCTCGAATAACAGTCATGACATTCTCTCCTTTTCCTGAAAATTCTCCCAACCTTGCTCCTTATATCTATTTGCTCCCCTTATAAATTATGAACGCTCGTTCACTCTTTAGGCAAGCAAAATGCACGTTCATGCAAATTTGTTGCGATGTTCCCCTCTTATTGTCCATTGCTACATGGAAAGCATGAGCGTGAATGTCTCCCCGAATCCTCACGCTCAGAACAACAAGTTAGTGAGGAAAATGAATCCCGAAGAGTTTATGATAAAAACAACATAAAACAATATCATTATAAAATTGTTTTATGTTGTTTTTATTTTATCTGGTGTATAGTCTCTGCTGTTATGTAACTTTTCAAAGTTTCTAATCCTATTATAAACAATTATCTGACTTTTGTGAACAGAAAGAATTCAAAAATTTTATATTACTATAAAATTCCTTATTTAAACATTTGTATAATACTCATAACTGCATAGGCAATTCCAGCCCCAATTAATGGACCTACAGCGACTCCATTAAATAAAGCTACAGCTATAATTGTCCCAAAAACAAGTGCAGTTGTAATATGAGGATCCGTCGTTAATAATTGCACCCCACCTTTCGCCAACAAAGCAACTGCCACTCCTGAGGCTAAAGCAATCCATGCATAGTATGATTTCGCCGCTTCTCCGAGTTGTTTAAACCCTATTTCCCCCGTCGCAATTGGGACGAGCACCGCAATTGTAATAACCGTCACACCAAGGTTAATTCCTTTCGTTTGTAAATAAGGAAAGACTTTATCACCTAAAAACGTAAACTTCAATAAAAATAAAACTCCAACAGCTACGGTAAGCGATTGGTTTTTAGCAATTAATCCTATAATAAGTAGTATGAATAAAAATAACGTTGACTGACTAATCATGATTGTACTTCCTTTCTGAAAATAATGAACTTGTTTCCAAACCAAAATACCTTTAAACCTATCGTTATACATGTCATATCGATGTCTATTTGCCAATGAGAATAAGCCAACAATTTCATTTTTGTATGCATTTTTAACTTACAAAATGAGACTGTAACCAAAAAAAATCAAAGCATATATACATTTTTGAAAACGATGGTCTCTCCTTTCTTTTCTAACAAGAAACAGGTAAAATAAAAAGAAGAGAAAATGAAGTTTTTACCATATAGTAGAAGCATCATCAACAAGCTTTTACAGTCGTTCATGTACTGAAAAAGCAGGAAAAATCCATCATTCCACTATAACATAAAGCGAAACTTTAATCAGTGAATCTCACTCGTTATAAGTTGAACGAATTAGGATAATACAAATTGGAATGGGAGGTACACATCTTTGAATCGAAACTTACTATATATGATATTGCGACTCATATTTGTCATTGTAGCAACGGTAGTTGGGTTCTATGTATTACTGTACATGTCAGGACTTATCTATCCTTTTATTATTGCTTTTGCATTCGCTTATTTGATTAATCCTGTCGTCAATTTCCTTAATCAAAAACTACAATTCCCTCGTGCATTAGCAGTACTCGTTAGCTTAATTCTCGTATTCGGGGCTATCGTCGGACTTGTTACATACCTTGTAACTGAAGCAATATCCGCCACAACATACTTACTTCAAATTGTTACAGTGAAGTTCCCAGATATCGTTGCATTCGCTCAACAATTTGCGCTTAATCATATTATGCCTCTCTACGATGATTTAATCTCTAAATTTAATCATCTCGGCGAACCACAACGATATACTATCACACAAAACATTCAAAACTTAGGCACTGAAGCAACGACACAAATGAAAGAACTTTTAACCGCTATTATAAGTGGATTAACAAATTTCATTAGCGCATTACCAACAACTTTAACTGTCCTTGTATTCATTTTATTGGCAACTTTCTTCATTAGTTACGATTGGCACCATCTTGCTCATAAAGTAAGAAAGCTTTTACCTAATCGTGTACACGGATACGGAAAAACTATTTTTGTCGATTTAAGAAAAGCTTTGTTTGGTTTTGTTAAAGCACAACTTACACTCGTATCTATGACAACTGTCATTGTACTAATCGGCCTTTTAATATTACGCGTGCCATACGCAATTACGATCGCGATTATTACAGGAGTTGTAGATTTACTCCCATACTTAGGAACTGGAGCCGTCTTCGTCCCTTGGGTTATATACGTATTTTTCACAGGCGACACCGCATTCGCCATCGGTCTTCTCATCTTATACATCGTCGTGATTGTCCAAAGACAAATCATGGAGCCGAAAGTACTTTCATCTAATATTGGACTTGATCCATTAGCGACACTCATCGCTTTATTTGTCGGCTTTAAGCTCTTTGGTTTTTTAGGATTAATCATCGGTCCAGTCACATTAGTACTACTTAACACATTACACAAAGCCCACGTTTTCCATGACTTATGGAAATTCATTAAAGGCTCACCATCAAAATAATATTTTCTAATTCACATACAACAAAAAACTTAACTGTAATCAGTGGGAATTTCCCACTGATTATTCATTGTACTTATTTTTATACTAACTACATTTCAAACGAGAGGATTTCCTAAAAAAGGATAATTTTCTTGTTTTTTTCATGAAAAACGCATATTTCGCGGTATTTTTACATTTTTATTCTATTTAATTTATAATTATTACTTACATTTATTACTTTTTATGTAAATGAATAAATATACAAAACAGAGCGAAATACTCCTTTAATCAGTAGTTTTTTCTCTCATCTAACTTTTTTCACACTAACAACACAAAAAAATATTACCCTGATGTAAAACTTCCAATCCGTAACCCCTGTATTCTACCTAGCATTAACTACCAGAGGTATAAATAGAAAATACAATAAAAAAATAACACTTAGATCGCTATAATCTAAGTGTTATTTCTGAACAATAATAGTAGCCTTCTTTCTCAATTTCCAATCAATCCATTTCATAACAATTGGCTTCAATAAAGCCCTCGTTACTGGGATAACAAAGATAAAACCTATTATATCCGTCACATATCCAGGAAGTACTAAAAGAATACCTCCTATAAAGACGAAAATACCATCCAGGACGGCATCACCCGGCATTTCTCCTCTATTTAACCTAAATTGAATCTCTCTAACTATTTTAAACCCTTGTCGTTTCGCCAAATACACGCCTACAATACCTGTAAATACAATCATAGCGAACGTAGACCATAAACCTATTACATGACTTGATCCAATTAAGACTGTAATTTCAATCGCCGGTATTAAAATAAGCAAGAATAGTAACCACTTCATAGCTCGCACTCCTTCATATTTCATTTCAAAGGTTTAAGTATCTTCCTTTCACCTTACCAACCCTCTTCTAAGCCCCTTACAACACCCATATAAGCCTCACAATAGATAAACAACCCTCTTCCGATGAACGTTATAACAAACGTTTCCTGGAGTGATTTCAGGCGTTTAAAGCTATCTCTATCTTTTTTTGTGTAAAAAAAAGAGAAGGACTCCGCTCCTTCTCTCCGTATTACTTCTTATAGCACTTCCGCATGTCCATTATAAACAATTCCGCGTGCTGCATCAACTGTTACTTCTTGGCCATTTTTTAAAGTTGTTGTTACGCTGTTTACACCAACGATAACAGGAATACCGATAGATACACCTACAACAGCCGCATGGCTTGTTAAGCCACCTTCTTCAACAACTAAAGCAGCAGCTTTTTCAATAGCAGGAATCATATCTTTATCAGTGCTTGTTGTAACAAGGATATCACCTTTGTTTACGTTCGCTACAGCTTCAGCAGCTGTTTTTGCTACAACTACTTTACCTTTTGCAGCTTTACGACCAATTCCTTGTCCTTTAGCAACTTCTTCACCAACAACGTGGATCTTCATTAAGTTTGTTGTACCAGTTTCAGCAACTGGAACACCAGCAGTGATTACTACAGTATCTCCAAGTCCGATTAGACCTGCATCCATACCTGTTTGAATTGCAGTATCTAACATTTCATCAGTAGACGCTGCACGTTTTCCAGCCATAAATGCTTGTACACCCCAAACAAGTGCAAGACGACGTCCTACTTGCTCATCAGTTGTTACAGCTACGATTGGAGATTTCGGACGGTATTTAGAGATCATTTTCGCAGTATATCCACTTTCTGTTGGAGCTACGATTGCAGCTACATCAAGAGCAAGTGCTGTGTGCGCAACAGATTGACTAATTGCATCTGTAATTGTTGGAGTGAACTCTTTAATACGTTTTTTGAACATATCTTCATATTGTAATGATTTTTCAACACGCACTGCAATGTTAGCCATCATTGTTACAGCTTCTACTGGGTATTGACCCGCAGCAGTTTCACCTGAAAGCATAATTGCATCTGTACCATCGAAGATTGCGTTAGCTACGTCACTTGCTTCCGCACGAGTTGGACGTGGGTTACGTTGCATAGAATCTAACATTTGCGTTGCAGTAATAACTGGTTTGCCTAATACGTTACATTTTTTGATTAGACGTTTTTGCACTAATGGTACTTCTTCTGGTGGAATTTCTACACCCATATCACCACGAGCAACCATTAAACCGTCAGAAACTTCTAAGATTGAATCGATATTGTCGATACCTTCTTGGTTTTCGATTTTCGGTACGATTTGGATGTATTGAGCGTCATGTCCTTCTAATAATTCACGAATTTCTAATACGTCAGATGCTTTACGCACGAAAGATGCTGCGATGAAATCAACTTTTTGTTCGATACCGAAAACGATATCTTTTACGTCTTTTTCAGTGATACCAGGAAGCTTAATGCTTACGTTTGGTACGTTAACACCTTTTTTATTTTTTACAGTTCCGCTGTTTAATACTTTTGTGCGGATGTTTCCGTCAGCTTTTTCGATTACTTCTAGTTCGATAAGACCGTCATCGATTAGAATACGAGAACCTGGGTCAACATCATCATAAAGACCAGCATAAGATACAGAGAATTTCTCTGCAGTACCTAATACTTGCTCAGTAGAAAGAACTACTTCTGCACCTGTTACAAGCTCAGCTTGTCCGTCTACGAAGTCATGAGTACGGATTTCTGGACCTTTTGTATCAAGTAAGATACCAACTGTTTTACCAGTTTTCTTTGAAGCTTCACGAATGTTTTTAATACGAGCGCCGTGCTCTTCATGGCTACCATGAGAGAAGTTTAAACGAGCAACGTTCATACCCGCTTCAATTAATTGCTCTAATTTCTCAATACTTTCACTAGCAGGACCTATAGTACATACAATTTTAGTTTTACGCATATTGCACCTCCGAAAATTATGAAACCGTTCCCAAATACAAGGCATTAAGCCGATTAGATGGATAATTCTTTAGATAATTGATACATATCTTTATCGATTGTATGCTTTTGAGCTAACGCTTCGATAATGTCATGATCAACAAGTTTATTGTTTTGGATACCTACACAGCGTCCACCTCTGCCATCAATTAGCAATTCAACTGCGCGCGCGCCAAGGCGACTTGCTAATACACGGTCTTGTGCACTTGGTGATCCACCACGTTGTACGTGACCTAATACAGTTACACGAGTATCAAAGCTTGTTGCTTCTTCAATGTGCTTACCGATGTCAATTGCACTTCCAACACCTTCAGCTACAACGATAATACTGTGCTTTTTGCCACGTTCACTACCGCGTTTCAGACGAGCGATAACATCTTCCATGTCATACTCTTCTTCTGGAATTAAGATTGTTTCTGCACCATCAGCTAAACCAGCCCATAATGCGATATCTCCAGCATGACGTCCCATTACTTCGATAACATATGTACGTTCATGAGATGTAGCTGTGTCACGAATTTTATCAATTGCATCAATAACAGTATTTAAAGCTGTATCGAAACCAATTGTGAAGTCTGTTCCAGGGATATCATTGTCGATTGTACCTGGTACACCTACACATGGGAATCCTTGCTCAGTTAATTTTTTTGCGCCTTGGTAAGAACCATCTCCACCAATAACAACAAGTCCTTCAATACCATGTTTCTTTAATTGCTCGATTCCTTTTAGTCGTACTTCTGGGTCTTTAAACTCAGGACATCTCGCTGTATATAATTTTGTACCACCACGGTGGATAATATCGCCAACAGAACCAAGTTCTAATTTTTCAATATGACCAGAAATTAAACCAGCGTATCCATGGTAAATACCATATACTTCAATATCATGGAAAATCGCTTTACGAACAACTGCACGAATGGCAGCATTCATACCAGGTGAATCTCCACCACTTGTTAATACACCAATACGTTTCATTTGTACTCACCTCATAAAGATTATTTGCCTTATAATAAAATAACACGAAAAAATATAAAAACACAATGGAGAAGATGTGTCTTTTCATAATAAAAACGTGCATTCGCGAAGAGGAACGCACGCTTTTCTTATTTTATCCCAATGGAAGCGTTTGAAAACGAAACTTGCCCAATTTTCATATATTTTTCATAACGTTTTTCGATTAATTCATCTTTCGAAATTCCGTTTAATTGTTCAAAAGTTTTTCTAATCATTAAGTCTATATTTTCTGACTGTTTTAAAAGATTACGGTGAGCTCCACCTTTTGCCTCTGGAATAATTTCATCAATTACACCTAATTCTTTCAAATCTGCTGCCGTAATTTTCATTGCTTCTGCAGCTTCCTTCGCTTTCCCCGCATCTTTCCAAAGAATTGCCGCTGCACCCTCTGGTGTAATAACAGAATAAGTGGAATTTTCTAGCATATGAATGTAATCTCCTACTCCAAGACCTAGCGCACCACCGCTACCACCTTCACCGATAACGATACAAATAACAGGTACCGTTAAACCTGCCATCTCAAATAGATTGCGGGCAATTGCTTCACTTTGTCCACGTTCTTCAGCTGCTTTACCAGGATAAGCTCCCTTCGTATCGATGAAACAAATAATAGGACGATTAAACTTTTCCGCTTGTTTCATGAGACGCAGTGCTTTTCGATATCCTTCTGGATGAGGCATCCCAAAATTACGACGAATATTTTCTTTCGTATCTTTTCCGCGTTGATGCCCAATTACAGTTACAGGCATCCCCTTATATTTCGCAATGCCGCCGACAATCGCTGCATCATCACCAAATAGGCGATCTCCATGACATTCAAAAAAATCAGTAAATAAGTGCTCAATATAATCGAGCGTTGTCGGTCGTTCTGCATGACGAGCAATTTGAACACGGTCCCATACTTTCATATTGCCGTATATATCTTCCTCTAAATTTTCTAGCTTGTCTTCCAAAATACGAATCTCCTCACTGAAGTCCATCTGGCTGTTTTTCGTATAGTCTTTCAGTTCACGAATCTTATTTCTTAGCTCAACAACTGGTTTTTCAAATTCTAGCTCTGCCATACAGCCATTTCCCCTCCTTGATGAACTTCTAAAATCTTGCGAAGTGATTCTTTCATATCATCACGATGCACAACCGCATCTAATTGACCATGGTCTAGTAAAAATTCTGCCGTTTGGAAATCCTCTGGTAGCTTCTCACGCACCGTTTGTTCAATTACACGTCTACCAGCAAATCCGATAAGTGCACCTGGCTCTGCAAGATTATAATCACCAAGTGAAGCGAAACTCGCTGAAACCCCGCCCGTCGTCGGGTGAGTCATAACAGAAATAAATAGTCCTCCTGCATTACTATGCTTTTTCAAAGCTACGCTTGTTTTTGCCATTTGCATTAAACTTAATATCCCCTCTTGCATACGGGCACCACCCGAAGCAGTAAAGATAATAAATGGAACTTGTAAGTCGTATGCCTTTTCAACCGCACGGGCAATTTTTTCTCCTACAACAGAGCCCATGCTCCCCATTCGAAAACGAGAATCCATTACTGCAATAACAACAAGCATGTCATCAATTGTTCCTTCACCAGTTACAACCGCTTCATTCAACTCAGTCTTCTTACGATCGTTTTCTAGTTTCTCTTCATATCCTGGAAACTCAAGTGGATTTAATGAAACCATCTCTTTGTCATACTCACGAAATGAGCCTTCGTCCAATATACTATTAAGGCGTTCCCATGCATTCATAGGATGATGATATCCACAGTTCACACATACTTTTAAATTTTTTAGAACTTCTTTCGTATACATGATTTTTTTACATTTCGGACATTTTGTCATAACGCCATCCGGTACATCTTTCCGTACTTGTTCTGAAGGTATTGCAGCGTACTTTTTCTTTTTCACGAATAAATCTCTTAGCACAATTTGACCCCCTTCGTTGAGAGCTAAGGTTAGCGTAAGAAGAAAATGGGGCTAACACCAAAGTTTGATGTTAGCCTTATCTTCTCAATCTGTCTAATAACCTCTCTCTTTACGTTTAACTTTAACCGCTATGCGGTAGAATGTTTGTCATAACGTGTCATGGTCATTTCGACAAATTTTATACATTACGAGTGAAACTGTATATTCTCTACTAATTCATCGTAAATTTTTAGTGCATCATTTTCTTGTTGCTCTTTCAAAGCAGCATAAAGCTTTCTATATATTTCGATAGAATCTCCTGAAATTTCACAAGAAAGCGTTGCAACGTAATCATTTACGATCATCCAAATGCGATAAAGTAAATAATTATCGAATTGTTCAATAAGTGTTTTAAAGAACGTTTGATGGAGCATTGGAATTGAGCTTTCATTTTCTTCAAGCACTTGGTGTAATTTACTTAGCACTTTAGAAAACGTTTCTTTCGGCAAATTACATACAATTCGAATCATATCTTTCTCAAGCAATCGTTTTGTTTGTAATAAATCACGAATTGTTTTCTCATCTTGCAGCAAGAACGGAGCAATTAATTGTACAAGGCCGTTATCGTAAAAGTTTCGAATAAACGTCCCCTCACCACGTCTCGTTTCAATTAACCCTACAAGTTCTAAAGCACGCAATGCTTCTCTTACAGAGGAACGTCCAACGTTTAAGCGTGAACTTAACTCACGCTCAGATGGCAAACGATCCCCCGCTACT
Organism: Bacillus sp. NH11B; assembly: GCF_001884205.1. Classification (NCBI taxonomy): domain Bacteria; kingdom Bacillati; phylum Bacillota; class Bacilli; order Caryophanales; family Bacillaceae; genus Bacillus; species Bacillus sp. NH11B. Next base: position 76,988 of record NZ_MAOG01000088.1, read on the forward strand.
AAACCATCCTCTTCCATTATGGAACGGATTTTTTTTACAATTTCGAGATATACTTTTGTATTTGATGATGTCAATGGAAATTCCTCGCTTATTCTTTACCAATCAGCGCTAATTGTTTTGTTTTCTCAGCGACTTCATTTGGATCTACTTGACGGCGAGCTACTCCTGTCTCCATTGCTGCTTTCGCAACGTAAGCCGCTACTTGAGGCGCTACACGCGCGTCAAATGGCGCCGGAATGATATGGTCCGCATTCAACTCATCCTCTGATACAAGCTCTGCAATAGCTTGTACAGCTGCCATCTTCATTTCTTCATTAATTTGTGTCGCATGTACATCAAGTGCACCGCGGAAAATACCAGGGAACGCTAGTACATTATTTACTTGGTTCGGGAAGTCAGAACGACCTGTTCCAACAACAGCTGCGCCCGCTGCTTTTGCCAATTCTGGCATAATTTCTGGAACCGGATTCGCCATTGCAAAAATAATTGCATCGTCATTCATTGTACGAACCATCTCTTCAGTTAATGCACCTGCTGCAGATACACCAATGAATACGTCCGCACCTTGTAAAACGTCAGCTAAAGAACCTTCAATACGATTCTTATTTGTATATTTTGCAACTTCATCTTTCACCGGATTCATACCTGTAGGGCGACCTTCATAGATTGCGCCTTTACGGTCACACATAATAACGTCACGTACACCATAGCGATATAAAAGTTTAATGATTGCAATACCCGCTGCACCTGCGCCATTTGCGACAACTTTAATGTCAGACATTTTCTTTCCAACTAATTTCAGCGCGTTCACAAGGCCCGCTACTGTTACGATAGCTGTTCCGTGTTGATCATCATGGAAGATAGGAATATTTGTTTCTTTTTTCAAACGTTCTTCAATAACGAAGCAGTTTGGTGCTGCAATATCTTCTAAGTTTACACCGCCAAAAGTTGGCTCCATTAATTTTACAGTTTCAACAATTTTATCTACATCGTTTGTATTTAAGGCAATCGGGAATGCATCTACACCAGCAAAGCTCTTGAATAATACAGCTTTACCTTCCATTACTGGAAGAGATGCTTCAGGTCCAATGTTACCAAGACCAAGTACAGCCGTTCCATCTGTAACAACTGCTACCATATTTCCCTTCATTGTATATTCATATACCTTACTTTTATCGTCATAAATTTCTTTACAAGGCTCTGCAACCCCTGGAGAATATGCAAGACTTAAATCTTTTGCATTTTCTACTTTTACTTTTGATACAGTTTCTAATTTTCCTTGATGCACTTTATGCATGTGAAGTGCTTCTTCACGAAGTGTTGACAAACTATCCACTCTCCTCAAATTATTCTTGCTGATATCAATTTCTCCAAGTGGTCTGACCACGAACACTACTACTATAATAATCGAAGTGTAGGGAAATTGTCCATTACATTTTCACAACGACATTTTCGTCGCCGACAATTTCACGAAGTGCTCCCAGACATTCTTCACTCGGATGAATTGATAAACTTCGAGATAATTGTACCATTTTATGTTCCTTTTCATAATAAATTAGTACTTTCGCAAAACCTGAATAGTCAAACAATATTTTTGTAACTTGATTTACAAGCTTTTTTTCATATTGAGACGGCAATTTCACGTAAACAGATGCGTATTTCATTTCTTCATAAACATCCATTTCTTCCAGCGGATATACTCCATTCACAATCCATTGCAACTTATGGTTTCTGTTCTCGATCGTACCATCAACTAAAACAATTGCCCCTTCTTGTAACCTGTCCGAAAAATGTATATACGTTTCCGGAAAAATAACGGCTTCCATTTCATCATTTTGATCACAGAATGTAATAAACGCCATCTTTTGCAACTTTTTCGTACGAATCACTTTTACACTTGTTATATATACGATCGCTCTTTGTACTTTTTTCTTATGTCGCATCGCCTGAGCGAGAGATGGGATTTCTAATTCTTTTCCTAACTTCGCATACTGCGCTGTCGGGTAGCTAGATAAATAAAAACCGAGGGCTTCTTTCTCTTTATTTAACTGTTCAATAAAGGATAGCTCTTCTCCTTGTACATATTTTGATTTTGGAACAGCATCTCCTAAATCACGTGCAAGGTTCGCGTACTCTAGCGCTCCTTTAAGACTTTTCCATAAATTCGTTCTCGAAACACCAAAATCGTCAAAACATCCCGACCAAACAAACGCTTCTAAATTTCGCTCCGTTACAAACTTTGATGGCATACGAAGACAAAATTCAAATAAATCTTCGAACATTTTCCCCTCACGTTCTTCGAGTAACGCCGTCACTGTAGCCATCCCGATATTTCGAATTGAAAGTAAGCTGTAACGTATCGCATTCCCTTCTATTTGGAAGTTATAACCACTTCTCTGAAGAGACGGCGGCAAAACATGAAACCCTTTTCGTTTCGTTTCTCGTATATACTGCACAATCTTATCTTCATTTCCAATTGCACTTGATAATAGTGCTGTCATAAATTCCAGCGTATAATTCGCTTTTAAGTAGGCAAGCTGATATCCGATCATACTGTAAGCTACAGCGTGACTTCGGTTAAAACCGTAATTCGCAAATCTTACAATTAAATCGTAAATTTGTTCTGAAGCCGTCTCATCGTATCCATTTTTCAAACACCCTTGAACAAAATGCTTACGTTCTTGATCTAAAATATCACGATTCTTTTTACTCACTGCACGGCGCAGTAAATCCGCTTCTCCAAGCGAAAACCCGGCTAACTTCGATGCAATTTGCATAATTTGCTCTTGATATACAATTACGCCATATGTTCTTTCTAAAATCGGCTTTAAGTCTGGATGTAAATATTCAATTCGTCGTTTTCCGTGCTTCGATTCAATAAAGGTTGGAATTTGTTCCATCGGTCCCGGTCTGTATAACGAGTTAACAGCAACTATATCTTCAAATTCATTCGGTTTTAACCCACGAAGCACATTTCGCATACCACCTGATTCAAGCTGGAACACACCTGTTGTATCCCCTCTTCCTAACAATTGAAACGTTTTTTCATCTTGAAGAGGTAAATTTCTTATATCAATGTGTTTCCCCGTTTTTTTCACAATAAACTTTATAATATTTTCAAGTAACGTTAAATTACGTAATCCTAAAAAATCCATCTTGAGCAACCCAAGCTCTTCTAATGCATCAGCTGGATATTGCGTAACATAAACATCGTTATGCCCTTCTTGAATTGCTACACTTCCCGTTAACGGTTCTTGACTCATAATAACGCCGGCTGCATGAATAGACGTATGACGCGGTAATCCCTCTACACGTTTTGCGATTTCAAACACACGCTCATGCAAAAGATTCCCTTGTATAAACTCGCGGAGTGACTGAGATTCCTCATATGCATCTTTTAACGTTATACCAAGCTTTGATGGGATAAGTTTTGAAAATATATCAATATCTCTTGGCGGAAGCCCCATTACGCGAGCGATGTCCCTAATTGCGGCTTTCGCTGCAAGAGTTCCGAACGTTACAATTTGAGCAACACGAAGCTGACCATATTTATCTTTCACATATCGAATCATCTCATCACGTCTTATATCTGGAAAATCAATATCAATATCTGGAAGTGTCACACGTTCAGGATTTAAAAACCTTTCAAATAGTAAGTCATATTCAATCGGATCAATATCTGTAATTTCTAATACGTAAGAAACGAGTGAACCAGCTGCCGATCCACGTCCTGGTCCTGTTAAAATATGATTTTCATGTGCGTATTTCATAAAGTCCCATACGATGAGGAAATAGTCACTAAATCCCATACTAGAAATCACATGTAATTCATGATTCAAACGCTGTATATGTACTTCTTTCGGCGTACCATATCGCTTACGCAAACCTTCTTCACAAATACGGCGCAAATACGTATCATTCGTCTCGTTAGATGGAACAGGAAATTTCGGTAATTGATTTACATGGAAAGGAATTTCTACTCGGCAACGCTCCGCGATTTTTATTGTATTTTGAATCGCTTCCTCAGCATGAGAAAATAGTGCTTCCATTTCATCCGATGACTTTAAATAATACTGATCCGTTTTCATTCTCGGCCTATCTGGATCAGTCATTTTTGTTCCGCCTTCAACAGACAATAAACATTCATGAACGAGTGCATCGCTTTGATTAATGTAGCGCACATCATTTGTTGCAACGACTGGAACGTTTACCTTATTAATAAATTCAGGCAGCTTTTCTTGTAAAAGCAGTTCATCTTGAATCGCATGATGCTGCAAACTTATATAAAAATTGCTGAACATATTTTGATACGTATGAGCTACTTCTTCAGCCTGACTCTCTTTGTCTTCTAATAATAACTGTTCAATCTCTCCGTCTTTCCCTGGTGAAATTGCAATTAATCCTTTCGCATAATGAGCCAGCCATTTCTTTGGAATACCCTCTTTTGACTTCGTCATAATGCTGCTAGAAATTTTCAATAAATTTTGATAGCCTATTTCATTCTCAGCAAGTAAGACGAGTGGATAAGACTTTTCTTCTTCTTCACTAAAAATAGAAGCTGTTAAGCCGATAATAGGCTGTATACCATTTTTCTTGCATGCTTTATAAAATGGAATAACTCCATACATAACATTTTCATCTGTAATGGCCAGCGATGAAAATCCAAGATCTTTCGCCCGAATGACAAGCTCATCAATTTTACAAGCACTTTTTAACAAACTAAAAACGGTTTGACATTGTAAATGCACAAACTTCACTGTTGTACCCTCTCTTTACCTATTTGACTACTTTTATTATAGGTGATGAGGAAAGCGGAAATCAAAACATACTTCTCATACTTTGTCCATATATATGAAGAAGAAAGGGGAATGACGATGGATGTAAGAGAACATACTTTTTTCTCTCTGCTTATTATTAGTTACTTTATTGCCTTTGGAGTTATACTTGGGGGTTCATTAATTGGCGGATTTGGTGCATTTCTCATTGGAAAACCAGCTCTAACTTATATTAATCAATTTGCCCAAAATTTAAGAATTTGGGCACTCGTTGCAGCGATTGGTGGAACGTTCGATACCTTTTATAGCTTTGAAAGAAGCTTCTTTGGCGGAGATATGAAAGATATCGTAAAACAAATTCTCCTTATTTTTTTTGCAACTGGTGGTATGCAAACTGGTCTTATTATTATTAAATGGCTGACGCAGGAACATGTATGAGAGTACCAAGTGCCAATACAGCCAAAAGATGGTATTTAGTTTTAGCAGGTGCTGCTGTTGGAGGCGTTTTGAGCTGGTTTATTTTTTTGTACATATATGGTGTTTTTCAGCAGGAACAAGCTAGTAAAATAGCGGAACAAAGAGAAATTATAGAAAAGCAAGAAGCAAAACTCCACGTCCTTCTCGAAGATCAAGAGAAATTGAATACAGAAAATAAGCGGCTCTTAACAATTCAAGAAATTAAAATAAAAATTATAAATCGAGAAAAATATGATTTAGACAACCTTACACTCGAAAACATGACCACTTCTATCCATAATGATCTCCAGCATCTTTTAACGAAAAACATTCAAAGCATCGCAAAAAATAAGGACCTACTCAAAAAAGTGATCGAAAATAAAACGTACAAACATTACGATCGTATATATCGCTTTAAAGTAGACACAGTCTCTTTTGATACCGTACTGGAAATTAGTATTGTTATAGAGAAAGAAAAATAAAGAAGGAGGGCCTCAGCGCCCTCCTTCTCTTTCGTCCAACATCCAATTTTTATCTACACAGCTCACGTAAATCAGCAAAAAGACGATCCGCTTCTTCCCAAGAAGATGCTTTTGCACCAGAAGCCATCGGATGTCCTCCGCCATTATATTGCATTGCTAATTTATTTATCACTGGTCCTTTTGAGCGAAGACGAACACGAATCACATCGTCTTCCTCTAAAAATAGAACCCATGCCTTTAATCCGTCAATATTACCAAGTGCTCCAACAACGCCGGATGCCTCAGAAGGAAGTACATCAAACTTTTCTAATACTTCTTTCGTTAATTTAATGTAAGCTGCCCCTTCTTCTACCATCGTAAAGTTTTGTAAAATATAACCGTTTAAACGAGCAATCTTTTCTTTCGTCTTATACATTTCATTGTATAAATCTGTGAATTTCACATCCATATCAACAAGCTCACTTACGTAACGAAGTGTTTTTGCTGTTGTATTCGGGAATAAGAAACGACCTGTATCTCCAACAATTCCTGCTAAAATAAGGCGGGCTGCTTCTTTTGTTATTTTTAATCCTTTATCTTTTCCATAGTTATAAAACTCATAGATCATTTCACTTGTAGAACTCGCTGTCGTATCTACCCACGTAATATCTCCGTACGGATCTTCATTTGGATGATGATCAATTTTAATTAACATCTTCCCTTTTGTATAGCGTTGATCATCAACACGTTCTTGGTTTGCTGTATCACAAACGATAACAAGCGCATTTTCGTATACACTATCTTCAATATCATCCATTACTCGTAAATATGCTAATGACGGTTCATTGTACCCAACCGTATAAATATTTTTCTCTGGAAACGATTCTTGTAGAATTGTACTAAGACCGCCCTGTGAACCTAATGCATCTGGATCCGGACGTACGTGACGATGAATAATAATCGTATCAAACTCTTTAATTGCTCCTAAAATTTGCTCATGCATATGTATAATCTCCTTTTTATTCAACTTCTTCACTTTATCCCCCATTATAACGGAAAATATTTCATACATGCGAACAATTGCTTTATAATAAAAGTTAGAAAGTTTAGATATTTCTTTTTCTTTGCCATTTTATACGAAGTGATGGGAGTGTGCATTATGCCAGTATTAGTCTTTTGTATTATCGTCTCATTTATGTTGTATCTTTTCTATAAAACAAAATTCTTTCGTACAAACCGTCCGATGGAGAAAGGGTGGCTCTCCGGAAAATCCGCAATGGCACTCGGCTTATTCGTCCTATTTTTCGGGATAAACCAATTCTTTTTAGAACTTTCAACTGCCCGTATTATTGTTGGTATTTTGTTTATTTTATTTGGCAGCGTGAGTACATTTAATGGATTCCGCCAATATAAACACTTTCTACCATTGGCAGTCAAAGAAGCCGAATCTTATAAAACAACGTAAAAAAGCATCAATATTGTGATGCTTTTTTACGTCCCTTAACTTTCAAAATCATATATGCAACAAACGCAGATGGTATATTAAAGGGATTGCCTTGTACGTGAAAATGTAATTGTTCTTCCTCAAAAGACATTTTTTCATATAGTTCTCGCTGAGATAATCCTGTTCGTTTCTTTTTTTCATGTAAACCTTGTAAGTATAAATACTGAAGCGGTATCATCACAAGAAAGTAAAATAGTGCGATTCCACCAAAAAAGAGTAATTCTGATGACATAAGGCATACCACCTTTCGAAACCCATTATCTTACAATACAATCATAACATAGTATAAACTCCAATTAAATTAATATTCTGTTTTTTAACCATATAATTACTTCCCCACATATGTATCCTGCTACTTCTTTGTCTTCCAGCTAAAATCCTCCCATATCTTTAGCAACAGCTTCAAAACCCAATAAAACAAAATAAAGTTAAAGAAAAACCCTAATGGATTAAACCAGACTTCCCAACCACTATAATAAACAAACGTTTCAGCTGGTACACCAAAATAAAGAAAATCAGACTCATTTTCTCCTACTATAGGAATAAAGGCGCCAATACTTGCGAAAATCAAACTTACAAAATACAATTTCTTTTTAATAACATTCATTCTTCTATGTGTTAATACATGAACAATTATGATACATACGACAACTAAAAAGAAAATTACCCCTCCCATTCAGCACCCCCTTATCGGTACGACATTTCCCCAACTTCAAATTGCGTATTATTTCTACTATGAATATGAAATAATACGCAATTTATTTTCTTTTTTTATTCTATCCTTTCAACAAAAAAAGATGGAACAAATCAAAACGATTTGTTCCATCTTTTTATTTATCGATTAACTGCACCATAAGTAACGCTTTCCCGACAACATTACCTTCATGATGCACTTCTACATCAACCTTACCAAATTTACGTCCAATTTCTAATACTTTCGGATGAACAGATACAACATTATCAATTTGAACTGGTTTTACGAAATAAATTGTTAAGTTCTCAACAATTAAATCGCTCTTCTTTTGCGCACGAATAACGCGATTCGTTGCTTCCGTCACAATCGTTGCGAATACACCGTAAGATAGCGTTCCGATTGAATTTGTCATTTGCGGTGTCACTGAAAATTGATATAAATGCTCATTTTTCGCTTCTTTCGGCGTCATAAATTGATTCGTTACAATATCATCGATTGTTTCACCGACTTGCGGTTGACGCTGAATCATTTGCAACGCCTGAAGTACATCTTGACGGCTAATAATCCCTTGTAGTTTATTTCCTTCATCAACAACTGGAAGTAACTCAATACCCTCCCACACCATCATACGCGCCGCAGCTGCGACGGACATTTTTCCATTCACCGTAATTGGATGCTTTGTCATTACTTTATCAATTGGCGTTTCTTTTGCAACACCAATCATATCCTTAGAAGTTACAATACCTAATACCTTTTTATTTTCATCAACAATCGGATATCTTCCGTGCATCGTCTCTTCGTTATACGCATGCCATTGCTGCACTGTATCATTTGGTTTTAAATATAACGTTTCTTCAATTGGCGTTAAAATATCTTCAACGAGTACAATTTCTTTCTTAATAAGCTGATCGTAAATCGCACGGTTAATTAGCGTTGCGACCGTAAATGTATCGTAACTACTTGAAATAATCGGCAGTTTTAATTCATCTGCTAATTTCTTCACATGATCTTCCGTATCAAATCCGCCCGTAATTAACACTGCTGCCCCAGCTTCTAGTGCTAATTGATGTGCGTTCGTACGGTTACCGATGATAAGTAAATTCCCTGCTTCTGTATAGCGCATCATCGCTTCTAATTTCATAGCCCCGATTACGAATTTATTTAATGTTTTATGTAGTCCTTCTCTGCCTCCAAGTACTTGACCATCGACAATGTTAACGACTTCTGCATATGTCAGTTTTTCGATATTCTCTTTCTTCTTTTGTTCAATTCGAATTGTTCCGACACGTTCAATTGTACTAACATACCCTTTATTTTCTGCGTCTTTAATTGCACGGTAAGCTGTCCCTTCACTTACACCTAAATCTTTTGCAATTTGCCTCACAGAAATTTTATGCCCTACTGGCAGGCTATTAATATGTTCTAAAATTTGATTATGTTTGGTAGCCAAATGGTTTCACCATACTTTCTTTTCCCTAAATTCTTCATGTGTTGTATTTTCAGTATACTATATTTTCAAAACTGTTACACTCTCTCTTTCTATACCTGTACTATTTTTTTTATAACAAAATGCTCCTTACATTACACCAGTCGTTCTATTACAACAATGTAATGGTATTGTCATCTCGTTCGATAGTTTGTCCAGACGCTTCAATATACAATTAAGACAAGAAATGAAACAAAGGAGCGGATAAATGATGAGAAAATTTTTAGAGGTTATAGGTGCTGTATTTTTAGCTTTCGTGGATGGAAAAAAAGTTGCGATGGAATTGAATGAAACACCTGAACAATCACTTCCAAAAAGAAAAGAATCACCAAAGCAACCACAAGCTTTCAAAGCTATACTGAACACGTAAAAACCCTTCACTTGTCTTTTCAAATGAAGGGTTTCTTTTTATAATGTAATACTTTCTCCAGCTTCTAATACTTTCCCTGTACAATTTTGTAGTTTTTCTACAAATTGATATGGATCTTGTTCGATAACTGGGAACGTATTGTAATGCATCGGTACAACTGTTTTCGCACCAATCCATTTTGCAGCTAAAACAGCGTCTTCTGGTCCCATTGTGAAATTATCGCCAATTGGTAAAAATGCTACATCAATGTTATTCAGTTCCCCAATTAATTTCATATCAGAGAATAGAGCGGTATCTCCTGCATGGTACAAAGTTTTCTCTTCTGCTGTAAATAAAATACCCGCTGGCATACCTGTATATGTAATCGTCTTATTTTCTTCATCAATATAACTAGAACCGTGGAATGCTTGTGTAAACTTCACTTTGCCGAAGTCAAATTCATGCGAGCCACCAATATGCATCGGATGTGTATTTACACCCTGCCAACTTAAAAATGTCGCTAATTCAAATGGTGCTACAACAACCGCATTATTTTTCTTCGCAAGCTCTACTGTATCTCCAACATGATCACCATGTCCATGCGATAAAAGAATCGCATCAACTTTTACATCTTCAGCCTTTAAATCTGTTTTCGGATTTCCCGTTAAAAATGGATCAATTAAAATAACTTTTCCATTCGTTTCAATCTTTACAACTGAATGCCCGTGATAAGATACTTTCATTATTACATTCCTCCCCTATTCACATTCACACTTTTTATTCTACATGATTTCTTAATTCCCTGTCTTTTCTAACATCTATTTACTTGTCATAACGCTTTCATCCGATGTAAAGTTATATTTGTAATTAAATATCTCGGGGGTGCCAATCGATGAATGCTAGATTAGAAAATTTAATGCAATGGCTAAAAGAAAAAAACGTAGAAGCTGCGTTCTTAACTTCTACACCAAACGTTTTCTACATGACGAACTTCCACTGCGAACCACATGAAAGACTACTTGGTATGTTTGTATTCCAAGAAAAAGAACCTATTTTAATTTGTCCTAAAATGGAAGAAGGTCAAGCCCGTAACGCTGGCTGGGCACATGAAATCATCGGATTTACCGATACTGACAAACCATGGGATATGATTGCAAAAGCAATTAAAGACCGCGGTATCAATGCAACTGCAGTTGCAATTGAAAAAGAACATTTAAACGTAGAACGTTACGAGGAATTAACAAAATTATTCCCAAATGCAGCTTTCAAATCAGCCGAAGAGAAAGTTCGCGAGCTTCGCTTAATTAAAGATGAAAAAGAACTTTCTATTTTACGCGAAGCAGCTAAAATGGCAGACTATGCTGTTGAAGTGGGTGTAAATGCAATTAAAGAAGATCGCAGCGAGCTAGAAGTATTAGCAATTATTGAACACGAATTAAAAACAAAAGGCATCCATAAAATGTCATTCGATACGATGGTATTAGCAGGTGCAAACTCTGCCCTTCCACACGGTATTCCAGGTGCGAACAAAATGAAACGTGGCGATTTCGTACTATTTGATTTAGGTGTAATCATTGAAGGCTATTGCTCTGACATTACACGTACAGTAGCATTCGGTGAACTTTCTGAAGAACAAACTCGTATTTATAACACTGTACTTGCTGGACAACTACAAGCAGTTGAAGCATGTAAACCAGGCGTTACACTTGGCGCAATCGATAATGCTGCTCGTTCTGTTATCGCAGATGCAGGTTACGGAGACTTCTTCCCACACCGACTTGGTCACGGACTTGGAATTAGCGTTCACGAATATCCAGATGTAAAAGAAGGCAACAATTCTCTATTAAAAGAAGGTATGGTCTTCACAATCGAACCAGGTATTTACGTACCAAACGTAGGTGGCGTTCGTATTGAAGATGATATTTACATCACAAAAGACGGATCAGAAATTTTAACGAAATTCCCGAAAGAATTACAATTTGTGAAATAAGAAAAAGGCAGCGTAATTGCTGCCTTTTTTTATTTCTCTACTATTTCAAATTTCTCTACTATCATTTTCGCTGGATAACTTTCAAGTATTTTAGAAGACCATACTTTTATTTTATCCCCTGTTTTTAATTGATTATATGCGTCTTTATCCTTAAAGCTCAACACTATATCTGATGGATGTTCTTTCTTCATTTGTTGTTCTATATAATGTTGCAACTCTACTTTTGTTTCAAACGTTTTATCACCGACAAAAAACACCGTGTCATTTCTTAATACAATATATCCTTCTTTAGGTATTACTTTTACCGCTACTTGTTTTGTAGTACACGCTGATAATACGAGTAGAAATACACTTAAAAAATATATATATAGAAATTTTCATATACCTATTCATTCCTAACTCCTTATCCTACACTATTTCCACTTTAACACCATCTTCTCTTCATACTTATCATCCCATTTAATCACAATCTCTATCGGTTCATCTTCAGATAAAGGCGCGCAACTTACACAAGAAGACTTCATTTCAACCTTTGCTCCTTTATGATTTTCTGACGTTTGTGTCATTGTACTAAAGGCTCCATTAATAGCAATCTCTAAATTTTTCAATTCTGTATTTCCATTTCCGCCTTTATATTGAAACGTAAACATGCCATCTTCACTGTCATCCTTAATATGGCCTTTATATTGCCCCTTCCAACTTTTACTCTCGCTAGAAAAAGTAACATATGAAATTGAGCAACTTCCTAAAAAGAAAATACTAATAAAAAAGAATAATGCTCTCTTCACAATGTCCCTCCATTCAAAAGCACTTATTTATTGTCTATTTCTTCCTCTTATTATACTATTAAAATACAGAATTTTCTAAAATAGGAGGTTTATATGTTACAACAACAGTTAGAAGAAATTCGTAATAATAATTACATAATTAATAACACCCTTAACATTGATTCTTTAAGTTCCAGTATGCTTGAACATATCGGTGTTACTGATAGCTATTTAAGGGACAAACTTATTTACTCTACTTTTTATCATCTCATCAAAAGGGACTACCTATCACACACACAATTACAGAAACTTTTATTAGAAAGCATCAGTGAAAAATATTTATTGTATAAAATTCATTCAGATGACGAAGATGCTGTATTTACCCGTGCATTTACAACATTATTAATCGCACTCATTATTGATGCTGATACAAATCATAATTTCTTATCACAGACTGATCTTTTACATGTAAAAGATCAATTAATTCTATATATGAACAATGAACATGATTTCCGTGGATATGTGAAAGACTACGGCTGGGCACATAGCATCGCTCATGCTTCTGATACATTTGAGGCGATTGTTCATAGTCCTAAACTGGAAATTTCACATTACGAAGAGATATTACAAACTTTATTACACAAAGTTTGTGTCCATTCTATTTACTACAAATATGAAGAAGACGAGCGTCTCGTTTATCCAATTGTCGCAATGCTACAAAATGGTCTAAAGGAAGAAGTACTCATATTAGCCCTTCATGACTTAGTAGCTCAATTACCCGTCAAAAAACAAACACTACATATTAAATCGTACGAGTTTCTATACGGAAATATAAAATCTTTCTTACGTAGCTTATTTTTCAGACTACGCACGCTTTCTATATGTGATAAAACCGAATACGAAATTGAAAAATTGCTCCAAGAGCTTCCAAAATATTATTAAAAAAGAAGGCACTTTAAAAAGTACCTTCTTCTATTTCACTAATATTTAATTGAAATTTCACAATCCAGACTGAGAAAAGATGGACAAGAATCGCAAACGCCATACATGCTCCACTCAAAAAGGTTAATATAGGATGCGAATACACATGCCCCAACCCATAAGACGCTCCTACGAAAAACAATGTTATGTAAATATATATCGCTCCATGTATTTGCCTCATATAAACCTCCTTTTCCCATATTATAACATAAATTTTCTGATTATTCACATTAATTACTTGTAATCAATATTTCTCAACTGTTACACCTCTAACAGCAGCCTTAATATATGGTGCTCCTTGTAAACTTTGTAAATCCTCTCTTTTGCCTGTTACAACTACACCGTATGTTGGTAAGTCTTCTGATTTGAAGTTTTTGATCTCATTATAGTTTATCCTAAAACCTTCTTGATATCCCCCTTTATTTTCACTTAAAGATTTCATAGATTTAATAAACTCCATAGAGTTTATTTTAATATCCTCGTACTCATCTTTCTTTCTATCAGCATAACTCCTCTGAAATCCAAACACAGCTTTTGATTTCTCTATTGATAATGATTCAAACGTCTCATGACTCATCTAGCTCTCCTTTCTATATACTCAACGTTTGAAAGCACAACATGTATACAGCCTTTCCGAAAAATTTTTCATAATAAAAAGCACATCCATTTTGATGCACTTCTCACAAAAATACTATTCTATTATTTCATCGCTTCCTTCACAACATCTTGAATCATAACGACTTCTGTTTTCATATCAAAAGCCGGCGCTTCTTCATCAATACACTCATACCAAAACGCTAAGTGCTTTTTATCAATTTCATGATGAGAATTTTCGACAAGAGCCCCGCCTTCTCCTTGCACAGAATACCAATATAAGTACTCTTCTCCATCTCTTATTTCCCGGAAAATTGTCTCAACGTACATCTTTTCGTCGTTTAGTGTCAAAAGCACTTCTTTCATATTGTCATTAAGAAGCTGCATCCATTCATCTACACGATGACTTTTACCTTGTTTCACTTTAAATCTTGTTAACTCCACATTCATTTTTATTCCCCCGTTTTCTTACGTACAAACAATCTATATTCTATTGGATTATTAAAACTTAATTTACTAGCTAATTTTTGCGAAGGAATATTATCTACATAACAATCCCAGCAAGGTGTAATATCATTTTTTATGCAATGTTCAATGAACCGCGTTGCAACAGCTTGAGCTAACCCTTTCCCTTGATGCGCTTCATGCGTTGCAATATCGATTTCAGCAAACTCATTCCCACTAAATATCGAAACACATTCCGCTACAATCATTCCTTCTTGTTCTATACAAAATCCAAAACCATCATTCAAAAACGCTTCAATTGATCCCCAATATTCTTTATAATATTCCTCTGTAAATTCATTGCTTTGTGCTATATCTTTTCTATCAATACGCTTCACTTCATATGTATTTTTGTTACAACCTCGTTTTCTCTCTTCATAAGTTACTCTTTGAAATTTCATTCGCGGGATGTTCCGAAGTACATTACTAAAACGCTCTTCAATCATCATTTCCCATTCTTCACTCGAAGTGAAGAGTGTAAATCTCTTCTCTATTTTTTCAATAGCCGTTTTTATATACGAAAATAAATCTTCGTTATAATTTTGATCATCAGTATCACCAAATAAATAATAGATACCGTTAGCTGTACTAATTAGTCCTGCTGTTAACTTCTCGTTTGCAAAAACCTCACCATCTATCATTTGATCACATACCGCATAAGCAAACGTCGTCGTTTTTGTATGACTTTCTAAAATCGGAAGGATTTTTCTATACTCGGCTACAGATAATTTTTTCATACTTGCTCTACTTTAATCGTATCAGCCTCTATATTTTCAAAACAAAGATTTACCGTTCTCTTTAATGCTCTTGTTCTATGAATCGTACATGCTGGAATTAAAATAGAATCATTTGGCTTTAATACCGCCGTTTCTCCATCTTCAAAATCGATAAGTAATTCTCCCTCTAACACAATAAATAATTCATCCGAATTAGAATGATAGTGCCAATCATATTCACCAGTAAATACAGCGATTCGTAAGCAATGACTATTTACATTTGAAACGACGAAGTTTTTATGTTGATCTTGAATGTCCTTCGTTAATTCTATTAAGTTCACAGTTTCCATATTTCGTCCCACCCTTTCATTAGTCGTTCTCCTGAAAAACTAACTTAGTCTCCGCCACCCCCGCAGTCGCCTCCACTATCACTTGAGCTGCTACAATCATTGTTACTGTCGTAACCAAATCCACTTGATGAGTTTGAAGCGTATGAAGATTTTTTTCTCTTTTTTTTCCTATCTCTCTTACTTTCATGACTAGGCCATACTGTAGCAAAGAGTATAACGAATAAGGCTAATTCTATTACGACAAGTATAAATTCTAGAATACTCTCAATAATATTGGGAGTTATCCCAAAACTGTAAAACACCCCAAGTGAATACATACACAAAATTACATACAGAGCCATACAAATATACCGAAATGTTTTTTCTATCATAATGACTACTTTTTTTGAAGTGGGTATGTTCTGTTCCTGTTTCTTCTTTATGTATTTCTGTCTCCTAGCTTGCTTTTTCTTCCTATTTTTGCTCCCCATTGAATCCCCTCTTTTATATTGTATAATTCTAAATTATCACAATAAAGGTCTGTTAACATTAAAAAATAACAATTTTTTACATGTTATTCCCCATAAAAAAAGACCCTCCTAAAAAGGAAGGTCCCGAACATATCTCTATTATGATAAAGCAGGAGCTTTTTCAAGAAGCTCTTTTGCATCAGCGTATTGTAAGCCGTGCGCTTCTGCCACTGCTTCGAATGTTACATAGCCATCTAATGTGTTAATACCTTTTAATAATGCAGTGTTGCCTAGGCAAGCAGCTTTGTAGCCTTTGTTAGCAATTTGTACTGCATATGGCACTGTTACGTTTGTTAATGCAAGAGTTGATGTACGTGGAACCGCACCTGGCATATTTGCAACTGCATAATGAACAACGCCATGTTTTTCGTAAGTTGGGTTGTCATGAGTTGTAATACGGTCAGTTGTTTCGAAAATACCACCTTGGTCAATCGCGATATCTACAACGACAGAACCTGGTTCCATTGATTGAATCATTTCTTCTGTTACAAGTTTTGGCGCTTTTGCACCTGGGATTAATACCGCACCGATTACAAGATCAGATTCTTTTACAGCTTCTGCAATGTTGTACGGGTTAGACATTAAAGTTTTTACTTGGTTTCCGAAAATGTCATCTAACTGACGAAGACGTTCTGCACTTAAGTCGATGATTGTTACATCTGCACCTAAACCTACTGCAATCTTCGCTGCGTTTGTACCAGCTTGACCACCGCCGATAATTGTTACTTTGCCGCGTTTCACCCCTGGAACGCCTGCAAGCAAGATACCTTTACCGCCTTTGTTTTTCTCAAGGAATTGTGCACCGATTTGTGCAGACATACGACCAGCTACTTCACTCATTGGTGCAAGTAACGGTAAAGAACGATTGTCTAATTGTACTGTTTCGTATGCGATTGATGCGACTTTGTTATCAATTAATGCTTTCGTTAATTCTGGTTCTGGAGCTAAGTGTAAGTATGTGAATAAAATTAAACCTTCGCGGAAATAGCCGTATTCACTTGCAACTGGCTCTTTTACCTTCATAACCATATCTTGATTCCATGCTTCTTCAGCAGTTTCAACAAGTTTCGCACCAGCTTGTACGTATTCTTCATCTGTAAAGCCTGATCCTATACCTGCTCCTTTTTGAACAAAAACTTCATGACCATTTTGTACTAAATGTACAGCTCCCGCTGGCGTCATTGCCACACGGTTTTCATTGTTTTTAATTTCTGTTGGAATACCGATACGCATTATTAGTTCCCCCTTGAGTTATGAAATGACCCCTGAATCATTTTTTAAAGCGCTTTCTACGCTCTTATATTCTAACATAATATCTCAATATTTGACAAAAAAATAATACAAGTTTTCCGATAGATTTAATCTTACATGAAAGGACAGTATTATCCGTACCTCTGAGTATAAAGGATAAACTGTCCAATTATTCGAAACTTCACTTTATTTAATTCTATCGATGTCTATGAATAACATCAACAGCACCTGTTACTTCAATAATCGTGCCCGTAATCATATCAGAATCGTCCTCACATAAAAACGAAATGGTTCTTGCGATATCTTCACCTGTTCCAGATCTACCAATTGGTGTGTTACTACCTTTCAGATTTCGTGCTTCTTCAATCGTTGCCTCTTTCATTTCACCAATTATATCACCAGGACATACCATATTCGCAGTAATACCGTATTCAGCTTCTTCGTATGCGACTGTTTTCGTTAAAGAAACAAGTCCGACTTTCGCAGCTGCAAAGGCTGAACGATAAATCCATCCAGGCGCGCTATCTGCCCCTTGAAATCCATAGTTAATAATACGGCCAAATTGCTGGTTTCTCATAATCGGTACGACAAGTTTTAATAAATGAAACACCGCTGTTAAATTACCCTGGATCATTTCATTCCATTCGTCTTCTTCGTAATCGACTAATTTTTTCCTTTCAAATACGTAAGGACCAGCATTATTAATTAAGAAGTCAATTTTGCCAAAACGGCTCATCGCTTCTTCTACCATTTTATGTAAATCTTCCTTTTTCGTGACATCAGCTTGCACGAATTGTAGACGCTCTTCCATATTTTTATATGTTTCTTTCATCGTTTCCATAGCAGCTATATCGCTATGGTATGTTACTGTTACTGAATATCCTTTAGCCAATAACTTTTCTGTTACTTGCTTTCCTAAACCTTTCGTACCGGCTGTAATGAGCGCGTGTCTCACAAACATGCCTCCTTTTAAATTGCTATACTCCATATGTAACAAGTTCTCGCTTCAATTACAACTAAAATGAATTAAAGCAAAGTTTTCAAAATTCTGTAACGTTTCCGACAAGCACATTACCAAAATTTGTTTTATAATTAAGTTGTAAACAGTTATAAAAATGATTGGGAGGAATTTACTATGAATAATACATATACAAATATTTTAATTGCGGTGGACGGTTCTAAAGAAGCAGAAAAAGCCTTTAAAAAAGCAATTCAAGTTGCAAAACGCAACAATGCAACATTAACAATTGCTCATATCGTTGATGTAAAAGCATACTCAGCAGTAGAAGCTTATAGCCGCGCAATTGCTGAACGTGCAAATCTATTTGCAGAAGACTTATTAGAAGACTACAAAAAAACTGCGCTTGAAGCTGGTCTTGAAAAAATTGAAACTGTATTAGAATTTGGTAATCCTAAATCTAAAATTTCAAAAGAAATCGCTCCAAACCATAAAGTGGATTTAATTATGTGTGGTGCAACTGGTTTAAATGCTGTTGAACGTTTCCTAATTGGTAGCGTCTCTGAACATATTATTCGCTACGCGAAATGCGATGTCCTTGTTGTTCGTGGTGATGAGGAGCAAGGTGATCTTTAATTTATAATAAAAAAACACCAAGTCCACATGGGCTTGGTGTTTTTCATTTCACATATTTCACTACAAATACGAGACAAGCTAGAACAACAATGACAACCGCAAACACATAAGGCGGAAGGAACTTCAAAGACCATAACGCCATCATTAACGTCGCAACCGTTAAGTACGTTTGCTTTGCATCTTCTGTCATTTTTTTGCGAAGCAAAAAAACATACAAATAACCAATTGGCGGCGTAATAAAACAAAGAATATATATGATTTTTGATTTTAAATACCACTTTTGTTCTCCGAGTTTCTTTAGATCTTCTTCTATCCTCTTACTCTCTTGTTCTCTCGCTTCTTCTTCAATCGGATCTTCCTCTTCTCCTCGCTTTTCTTTCATATAAGGAAGAAAATGCATGAAAAAATAACATGCAAATACAATTGCCCAAAATTCGATATTTAACCTTTCTAGCGGAATATGCTCACTTGCAAAAGCAGCCGTGATTACTAATGAAAAACAATACGTTGTCATCCAAAATGAACGTTTTCTCTTTTTTCGTTCAATTTCTTTTTTATCTTTTGCACCTTGTACTTTCTTTTTTCTCGAAAGCCATAAAGAAATACAGCAATCTACTACAAATAGAGTAAAGATAAATATCGCAACATGCACTGTTTCTACATTCTCAAATGAAAATATTGATGGGAATGCCACATGTAGCACAATTAATGTGTACAAAATTAACCCTATGAAATAAATACGTCTCATCTTCCATTCCTTTCTTATTTCCTAGCATTAGGTTAACATACATTTTTTAGAAATAGACGGACAAAATATATGTGTTTAGAAAAGGAGGATTTATATGGGAGATCATGAACGTATTATTTTAGATGTCAACGAGCAAGAGATTGAAATGTTAAATACAATATGCTCACATTTTAAAGAAAAACATGGCGTTGAACTAAGTCATGGTGCGCTGTTTCGAGATTTAATGGATATTGAGTATATTCGTATCACAGAAGATCGACATAAGTATGATTAATCAATGAAGCTTTAAGCCTAGAACATACTGTTCTAGGCTTAATTAAATCCACACGAAAAATGTTATAATTAGGAAAAAACAGGTGCGGAGGATGCTCTACTATGAAATCTGAAAATATCTCAAAACATTTTCACACATTACATGTGCAAAGAAACCAGTTCCTACCTAAGCTTCATTCACTATCACATGAACAACTATGGTATAGGAAAGAGGACAAAAAATGGTCTATTGGTGAACACTTTTATCACTTATATTTAATTACAAGGATGCTAAAAGTAGCGATTAAATTCTCTTTCACTCTTATCCCCTATGCCAAACTAAGAAGAAACACCCCATTCGCAACTGAAATTCATGACATTTATGCCGAATACAAGGAGAAGCATGGCAGAGGAATGAAAGCACCTTGGATTTTAATCCCTTCAAAAAAAGTTTATGATTCTATGAATGTAACAGAATTAGAAGACTTACTTTCACATGAAACAGATGAAATAAAAAAGCTAGTTCAAAATATAGAAGAAAATATTGCAGGACATATCGTATTTTTAGATCCAATTGCTCACTACCCTAACCTTATTCAATCTATTCAGCTATTAGCGATACATGAGAGGCATCATTTTATGATTATGAAAAACAATTATGAAATGATAGATACATACCTAAAAATCTAAACACAAAAAGGGAAGGTACTTCTAAAAAAGCACCTTCCCTTTTATATCATACATCATTTAACTTCCAACAAACTCTATAGTTAACCCCTTCGCCTTCTCCAAAGCTTTTTCAATTTGCTTAAACCCTGTCCCGCCAGCACTATTACGACGTTTCACAGCTGCGTAAGGTGAAAGAACTTCATATAAATCTTCTTCAAATAACGAGCTCATTTCTTTATATGTTTCCAGTGGTACATCTAATAAATAAATTCCTTTTTGCGTACAATGAAGAACTAGTTTCCCAACAATTTCATGAGCTTGACGGAATGGTAGTCCTTTGCTTGCTAAATAGTCAGCAATTTCTGTTGCGTTAGAGAAATCTTGCGTTACAGCTTGCCCCATTTTTTCTTTGTTTACAGTCATCGTTTCAAGCATGCCTGCCATGATATGAAGGCATCCTTCTACTGTTTTTACTGTATCAAACATTCCTTCTTTATCTTCTTGTAAGTCTTTATTGTACGCGAGCGGTAATCCTTTCATTACTGTAAGTAAACTGAATAAATTACCGTATACTCTGCCTGTTTTACCACGGATTAGTTCCGCCATATCCGGATTTTTCTTTTGCGGCATAATACTGCTTCCTGTTGCGTATTGATCACTCATTTCAATAAATTGAAACTCTTGGCTACTCCATAAAATAAGTTCTTCGCAAAAGCGTGATAAGTGCATCATGAGCATAGATGAGTTACTTAAAAACTCCAATATGAAATCACGATCGCTTACTGCATCTAAACTATTTTCATAGATGCCATGAAATCCAAGAAGCTCCGCATTATATTCTCGGTCAATCGGGAATGTTGTCCCAGCTAGCGCCCCTGCTCCTAATGGCGAAATGTTAATGCGTTTTAATGAATCTTCATAACGATTCACATCGCGCTCTAACATCCAAAAGTAAGCAAGAATATGATGTGCAAATGATATAGGCTGTGCACGCTGTAAGTGCGTATAGCCAGGCATAATTGTTTCAATATTATTTTCTGCTTGATGAACAAGAACAGTTTGCAATTGTTTTGTAGCTTTTATAATATGTTCTACTTTTTCATTTAAATACAAGTGCATATCTGTCGCTACTTGGTCGTTACGGCTTCTGCCTGTATGAAGTTTCCCTCCTACTTCACCGATCTTTTCGATTAACATCTTTTCAATGTTTAAATGAATGTCCTCAGCTTCAACTGAGAAATGTAACTTATTTTGTTTCGCTTCTTCTAATAAATATTGAAGACCTATCTTTATTTTCTCCGCTTCATCTTTCGTAACGATGCCTTGCTTTGCTAACATCGTTACGTGTGCGATACTCCCTTTTATATCTTGGTTAACCAATTGCTTATCAAAGGAAATAGAAGCTCCGAATTCTTCTACCCACGCTTCCGCTTCTTCTGTAAAACGTCCGCCCCAAAGTTTGCTCACGCTTCCACCTTCTTTTGATTCACTTGGCTGTATACTTTCGTAGGTAAACCAAATAATGAAATGAATCCGACTGCTGCATCATGATTAAATTCATCCTGGGCAGTATACGTTGCTAGCTTTTCATCGTATAAAGAGTACTCAGATTTACGCCCTTCTACAATCGCATGACCTTTAAATAATTTCACACGCACTGTACCTGTTACATTCTTTTGCGTTTCTTGTAAAAATGCATGAAGCGCTTGTTTTAAAGGGGAGAACCATAAACCGTTATAAATAAGTTCTGTTATTTTCTGCTCAATCACCGGTTTAAAATGTGCTACTTCTTTTACGTGTGTTAAATCTTCTAGCTCTTTATGTGCTGTGATTAACGTCATTGCTGCTGGGCATTCGTATACTTCACGAGATTTAATACCGACAAGACGATTTTCTACGTGATCAATACGTCCAACACCATGTTTTCCGGCAAGGGCATTTAACGTTTTAATTAGTTCTGACAGTGAATACGAAGTGCCATTTAAAGTCGTCGGTACTCCTGCTTCAA
Source organism: Bacillus sp. NH11B (assembly GCF_001884205.1). Taxonomy (NCBI): domain Bacteria; kingdom Bacillati; phylum Bacillota; class Bacilli; order Caryophanales; family Bacillaceae; genus Bacillus; species Bacillus sp. NH11B. Next base: position 99,646 of record NZ_MAOG01000088.1, read on the forward strand.
ATCCAATTTCTACAAACTCTGGTTTATTCGGTGTATCTTCTAATGCTAATGTCATTTCGTATGCATCTTCTGGCGGCGCTGCCCATGGATCTTCTAAAATTCCACATTCGTTGCTGCGTCCCCATAAGTTTTGATCGATTGAGAATGGGCTATCTAAATTAATTGGAATTGGTACATCGTTTTCTTTTGCATATGCAATTTCTTCTTCACGTGACCATTTCCATTCACGCACAGGTGCAATCACTTCTAAGTAAGGATTTAATGCTTGAATAGAAACTTCAAAACGAACTTGGTCATTCCCTTTTCCTGTACATCCGTGTGCAACTGCAGTCGCACCTTCTTGTTCTGCAATTTCCACTAACTTTTTCGCAATAAGCGGACGAGATAATGCAGAGACAAGAGGATATTTCCCTTCGTATAATGTGTGTGCTTGCATCGCCATCAATGCATATTCATTCGCGAATTCTTCTTGAACATCCACCATATACGATTTAATTGCACCTACTGAAAGTGCTTTTTCTTTTACAAACGCTAAGTCTTTACCTTCCCCTAGATCCAAGCAAAGCGCGATGATATCATAATTCTTCTCTTGTAACCATTTAATTGCAACGGAAGTATCAAGACCTCCAGAATATGCTAACACAACTTTTTTCTTCTCCATTTTGCATCCCCCTAAAGAATAAATATTCATTTTCTTTTATAATAATTCACACTTTAACACCTTTTACAAAATGTATCAAGGGTCATTTTCAAATTTTTTCAAACAATTTCATCGAACTTCTTTCTGTTTTTATGTAAAATAGAGGCAGGAAAATGGAGGGATGTCTATGAAAAAGTATTTTATATACAATGAACATCTAGGAATTGAAGTGCCGAACATACAAGACGAATGGGAAGACATCTCTGAACAAGCGCAGCATTCTATTTTATTAAAATGGGAGCAAGTTCGTGGAAAGATTCCTGATCGCATAAAAGAACTCGAACACTCTATTAACGCAAAACAGCATCATTTAAATAACGAAGAAGACTTCGAAATTTCTTGCAAGCTTAATTCAGAAATTGCCGATCTCGCTTCCATCATTAATGACCTTTGGCTTTGGTATCGACTCACTCAAAATGTATCTGAGGGAAAAGCACACCAATGAAAAAAGCATGCCCCTCAATTACTTTGGGTCATGCTTTTTTGTCGTAACACGATTTACAATATATTTCTTGTGCTGTTTTCACCAAACACACATCAAACGGACCAACTAATATACTTCTTTCTTTTGGCAACTTTACAAAAGCAACTAGCTCTTCTTCATATTGAATCTTTTTCTGACATGAAACGCATATTAATTCTTTTCTTTTGAACATGTCTTTTAGCATATCTTCACTCTCCCTTTTATCTATCTATATTAATATAATCTCATAATGGTTAATATTTGTAAAAAAATGACACATCCAAAAGTGACTGATTCATATACTATGTACACAAGGAGGTCTCAAACTTATGCGAGCTTTCATTATTATCACTTTAACTTTTTTAAGTGTCATTAGCTGGGATGCATTTTTTAAAGATAAAAGTGATAAGAACAATACAACTGAATAAAAACCCATCTTTTCTTACTTATTGGACAAACTTTAAAAAACTGTCCAATCTTACCGAACAGCTTAGGCTTTTCTACAAAAATATTTAAACATAACAATTTTTGTAGATTCCCTCCGCTTATTGTCGGTTTCCATCCGCATACATTTTTTGAAAGTATGATATAATAATATAAATCTTGAAGGAAGGGATTTTGATATCATGATCGCTCGAAGGAGCATGTGGCATCGTATTGATGAATCATACACGTAGCGTATTTTTCAGCTCAGATACTTTAGTCTAGCGAAAAAAATACGAGAGTGGGGAAATTATGATTGCCCGAAGGATAATTTGGCAAAAAAAAGACTCTTCTTACACATAGCGTTTTGTTTAGGACTTAATTGTTACTAGCTAAACTAAACAAAACAAAGAAGAGCAGGATTGCTAAATGACGAATCCTACTCCACGTTTTGTTTAGTCGCTTTAAGACTTAAACTAAAACGAAGGTAGGGAGAATTGATGGACGAGAGGATTATTCGTTATTTCTTCAGCGACATATAGCGTAGTTAGTTTTACGTAAACTAACTGAAAGCTACATGTGAGCTCGTAGTTAGTTTACAACACCAAAAGGACTACTAACTACGGAAAGAAGGAATAACGATGAGGAACATCCAAAGTCGACAAATTATTAAAGAAATTTTTATGGTTTTAATCGGTTCATTTATTTTAGCAGCAGCGCTATATCACATTCACTTCCAAAACCACTTAACAGAAGGTGGCTTTGTAGGTATTGCACTATTTATCCAAAATTTTTATGATATTTCACCATCTATTTCAACTGTATTAATGGATATCCCTATTATTTTACTATGTGCTTCATTTTTAGGTAGAAAAATGGTTGGCTATTCATTCTTAGGTTCACTTTCATTCGGAGCATTTTATTCCCTTATGGAAAATTATTCTCCTTTTACGGTAGATTTATCAAATAATTTATTTATAGCTGCAGTAGTTGGCGGTGCGTTAGCTGGTATTGGACTCGGTTTTATATTGCGATTTGGCGGTGCAACCGGTGGAGACGATATTTTAACAATTGTATTAAGTAAACGAACTCGTTTTACAATTGGGCAAATTTTCTTCGTCTTTGACGCGATTGTTCTTGCGCTTTCATTATATTATTTAAATTGGACAGAAATTGCTTTTACGATTCTTTCGATTGCCGTCCAGGCAAAAACATTGGATTTAATTTACTATCCAAAAGCAGCAAAGAAAGCAACAAAGCAACCAGTATCAATTCCAATGTCCAAAAAACATGCAACAAACTAAAAAGCGAAAGGCTTCGGCCTCTCGCTTTTTTTACGCTCTTTTTTCTTTTTCGACTATGTGGCGCACTTGATAAAATCGATTCGCAAATTCAGTAACATTTCTTGTTAAACGATAGTTCACTGTAGATCCGATCGCCATTCCAATTACCGGAATACCTTGGAATAGCTTACGACGAAGCGCATAAATCGAAAATGTCTTCAAAATTTGCTTTAACACAACCTCAGTAGAAGCTGGTTGTAACACCGCTTCGTCTCCTTCATAAAAGAACGAATCTTCTTGCTCCAGTTCTTGCAATAAATTGTACCATGCGTACTGCTGAAGTCTTCCTGGTAGTAATGACGCATGAAACACCTTTAACGCAAGCATCATTTCATAAGGCTTGTTCACATCATGCCCAAATGATGTCGCAATAAGTTGTACAGCCTTTACATTTAACGCAATCATAACCGGAAAATCAGCTGTTAATAATAATAAACCACCAGCACCCGTTGCTCCGCCTTGTACGAATGAATATAGGCGATGACGTGCTGTTTGCTGCTCTGCTATGTATGTTAATTGATCAATAGATAATGATTTCAAATCTTCAAGTTGCTCAATTGATTCATCAAATAATCTCGACGTTCCTAAAATACGATTACGTGCATCTAGCTGTGATTGTGAACTTTGAATAAGCGCATGCAAATGAAAGAGCCATCCATCTGCTTTCGTAAAGAAATCTTTTCGTTTTTTCTCAGGTAATTTCGCAATTGTAGTATGCAACCACTTATCAAACATTTTTTGAAAATCGGTCGATTCTTGCTCAACTAATTGCGCTTCCCATTCCTTTATATTGTCTAAAATGGCTTGTTCTCGCTTCGATTGCACCGTAACAACCACCTCGTTTGATTTTTTTCCATTGTAACATATTTGCAAATATGCTTGTACATTACATGTTCTTTATTTACGGCATAAGTTGCAATAATCTATCCGAATACATGTTACTAATTTCTACTTAGCTACAGTATAATCGTCCTTATACGAAACAAATAAGGAGCGATTATACATATGTATCCACGTGCAAAAGCTTTTGGCATTGCTATACATCACAGTCGCCTTCTCGTACAAGAATATCATACAGGCGATGAAACATATTACCGACCTCTTGGTGGATCAATTGAACTTGGTGAAAAATCAGCACATACTGTTATTCGTGAATTTAAAGAAGAACTTCATACAGAAGTGAAAATTATCGATTATTTAGGTTGCTTAGAAAACATCTTTTCTCTAGATGGAGAAATTGGTCATGAAATCATCCAACTATATTCTTTACGCTTATTAGACACATCACTATATGAAATGGAAATAATGAATATACAAGATGAGCAAACAGTATCCTATGCAAAATGGATTCCCATTACTGCCTTCATTCAAAAGGAAAAAATACTATATCCGGATGGAATTTTAAAATATATACAAAAGAAAAAAGACGAGATCCTATAGGGTCTCGTCTTTCTTTTCATATATTAACCAATGTCTCCAAGACGTAGTACGTCACGAGCGATCATAACTTCTTCGTCAGTTGGAATTACGATAATTTTTACTGGAGAGTGCGGGAAGCTGATGAATGCTTCTTCACCAAAGATGTTATTGCGTTTTACGTCGAAGTATACGCCCATGTACTCAAGGCCTTCTAATACGCGCTCACGAATAACTGCACTGTTTTCACCGATACCAGCTGTGAAGATGATTGCGTCTACACCTTTCATACGAGCTGTGTAAGAACCGATGTATTTATGGATACGGCTTACGAACACATCAAGTGCTACTTTCGCACGGTGGTCGCCTTCTTCTTCTTTCGTGATGATATCACGTAGGTCACTAGAGTAACCAGTAAGACCTAACATACCACTCTTCTTGTTTAATACGTTAACTACTTCTTCTACTGTTTGGCCTGTTTTTTCCATGATGTATGGAATTAACGCAGGGTCAATGTTACCAGAACGTGTACCCATTGTTACACCAGCAAGTGGAGTGAAGCCCATAGAAGTATCGATAGATTTTCCGCCTTCTACTGCTGCAATACTTGCACCGTTACCTAAGTGACAAGAAAGTAGGCTTAAGCTTTCAAGTGGACGACCTAATAATTCAGCCGCACGCTCAGTTACATATTTATGAGAAGTTCCGTGGAAACCGTATTTACGGATGCCAAATTTCTCGTAGTACTCATATGGTAAGCTGTATAGGAATGCAGATTCCGGCATTGTTTGGTGGAATGCTGTATCAAATACTGCTACTGCTGGTACGTTTGGTAATACTTCTTGGAATGCTTTAATACCAACAAGGTTTGCTGGGTTGTGAAGTGGTGCTAAATCGCTTAATTCTTCGATATCAGCTAATACTTCATCATTAATTAAAACAGAATCAGCAAATTTTTCGCCGCCGTGTACAACACGGTGACCGATACCGCCAATCTCATCAAGAGATTTTACGATTCCGTTTTCAGTTAATTTCTTAAGAAGCATATTAACTGCTACTGCGTGATCTGGGATGTTTGTAATTTCTTTTTGTTTTTCGCCATCTACAGTAATAGTGAAGATACTATCTTCTAAACCGATACGTTCTACTAAACCTTTTGTTAATACTGTTTCACTTGGCATTTCAAATAATTGGAATTTTAAGGAAGAGCTTCCTGCGTTAATCGCGATGATTTTTGACATCTAGTCTTTCGCCCCTTTTTCTCTTGGTAGTTGTGTGGATCATTCCACAAACCGCTCGATTTTATCTAATTAAATTCACTTATTATGAAAACGTTTCATCATCAGTAAATTTTATACTCACGGTTTTAATTTAAACATCGTCCGACATATATTTCAAGTGAAAAAATTGTAACACCAAGAAAAAAAATATATTACAGATTTCAAAAAAATTCAGTTAAATCTTGTATATATTAAAAAATATGACAAATCTTATATAACTGTACTACATTAATTACTAACCCTGTTACATATATATCGTATTATTTATGTGTTGCAAACCAAGTATTCAATTGATCCATAATGTTCTCCATAGCCTTCATGTTAGAGAATTTAGGTAATTCCACTAGTAGTGCCTGTTTCGGCATTGTTACACCTTGGCCTTTCTTTTGGAGAACAAATATACTTTTTGCATTTTTCTCGTTTTTAAACATGGAAACAGGTAGCTGTAACAAACCTTGAATAAAGCATGTTTCTTTAATAAATGCATGTAGTTTCGGCGCTTGATCACTTTCAAAAATGAAGTTTGGTACTAAGAAGAATAAATACCCGCCTTCTTTCGTATGTTTCACACTTTGTTCAATAAATAAGTGATGCGCATATGACATTCCTTCATTTGCTTTTAACGTATATTCACTTGCACCGATTTCGTTTGGATAGTAACCAATTGGTAAATCTGAAACGACTGCATCAACTGGATCAATATAAAGTGGTGCTAATCCATCTTGGTGGAAGAATTCAATTGCATGCTTTTGTAAATTCGCATTTACTAAAGCAAGTTTAATTAGCACTTCATCCACTTCTACACCAAATCCACTCATTGCTATTTCTTCTTTGGCGCCATTAAACACTGTAGTCATTAAGTTACCTGTTCCAATTGCAGGGTCTAAAACAGTAATTTCTTTTTGACCTTGCATAAATTTATGGAATAAGTAGCTCATGAACATTCCAACTGCATCAGGCGTCATTTCATGATTCGCTTGCACGCCTTCTTTCATTCCTTTTAAAATGGCTAGCTGAAATGCTTTACGAATTTCTTCCCCTTTATATGTTTCTTCATTAAACGTACTATATTCACGATTCAACCTTTCAATTGTTGATTCGGATAATTCCTCTTGTAAAATCGCTCCCTCAAACAAGTTATCACCTGTTTCTACAAGCGCCTCTAAATATGTTACATCTAATTCTTTACGTAAAACTACCGTAGAAGAATCAAAAATAGAAAATAATGTTTCTACTGCCTGACTCACGTACATTCCTCCTTCTCTCTTTTACACATAACTTATATCATACCACAAAGTGATTTTTTCCAAAAAGAAAAAGCGACCTCTTGTAAAGAGCTCCCCTTCAAGTTGTTTATGATGTAACGTCTTTTCTCATATATTAGTACCATTGTGCAGCAATATATGAGAAAAAACGACCTCTTTATAAGAGGTCATTTCCTTCACATTACTTCGCAGATTTAGCTGCTTCTAATGCTGCTTCATAGTTTGGATGGCTTGTACCTTCGCCTACGTATTCTGCGTAAACTACTTTGTCATTGCTATCTACTACGAATACTGCACGAGCAAGTAAACGAAGTTCTTTCATTACTAGGCCGTAAGCTTCACCGAATGAAAGGTCACGGTGATCAGAAAGTGTCGCAACGTTTTCTAAACCGTTTGCTGCACACCAGCGTTTTTGAGCGAATGGTAAATCAGCGCTAATTGTTAATACTTTCGCGTTTTCAATACCTGCTGCATCTTGGTTAAAACGACGAGTTTGTGCATCACATACACCTGTGTCGATTGAAGGTATAACACTAATTAATTTCACTTCACCTTTGTATGTTTCTAAACTTACTGGAGATAAGTCATTTGCTAACACTTGGAAGTTAGGCGCTTGATCGCCAACTTTAACTTCTGTTCCAACTAAAGTCATTGGGTTACCTTTAAAAGTTACATTTGCCACTTAAAAATCCTCCCTTATTTAAACAAAATATGTACAATGTAAATGATAGTTTGTCCCTATCGATAATGCAAATAAAATCGCTTTATTTACAAAAAAATAAAGAAGCTAATCCATTGATTAGCTTCTTTACTCGTTAAATTTGAAATTCCGGATCATCTTCTTTTCGTTTATCCATCATTTCTTTCACTTTATCAACAGCTTGTGGTGCTAATTCAATTATTTTGTCAATGACATGTGTTTGTTTATCTAAATGTAAAACTTTCACACCTTCTCCATTTATAACGAGAAAGGCAACAGGATTAATGGAAACTCCACCACCGCTACCTCCTCCAAATGGATGACGACCTGAATGCTCTACCTTGCCAAATTCACTTCCACCAGCAGCAAAGCCAAAACTTACTTTCGAAACGGTAAGAATTACACTTCCATCTGCTGCTTTAATCGGGTCACCAACAATTGTATTTACATCAGTCATTTGTTTTAAATGCTGCATTGCGGTTGTCATTAAACCTTGAATTGGATGGTCCATTCTATATCCCCCCTATGCTTGAACAGATTTATCTGTCATACCAGACTTTTGTTTTCTCATAAACATGAGTAGTTTTACCGCTGTTTTCACAGTACGAAATATATGAAAGGAAGCTGTTAATTCACATCTTGATGCAAATCCCTTCCCTTGAAAAACAGGTGTAATTTCAAATTCTGGTACGTCGACAATATGCATATATTGTCCTACAACTCCAGCAGCCATTCCTTTTGTCCCCCATGCATACCCAGTGACAATTCCAGTACTAGCCGCATCGCCTGCTCCAATTTGTGAATGCCACTTCCAACCATTGATTTTCACTCGTTTGAGAAAATCTTTAACAATAGTATGAACTTCTTGAAGCTTTTTTATCAGTTCTCCAATGCTATCAAGTTGTGCCATAATTTTATTATCTATTCCGCCATCTTTCTCAGCTTTTTCGATTTTCTGCCCCGTTTTTTTCTGTTGTTTTTCAATTCTTTCCAATACATCAAACGTATATCGAATCATCCATATTTTCACTTGAAATAAACATTGCTTTTCCATTTCTGAATATAAAAACGTCACCTTAAGCGATATTTTCGATAATAGTATTAGCAAAATAAAAAGTAGAAGAATTATCATTCCAATTACGAGCCATTTCATTCGTACCATCCTTTCACTCCATACCCATTATCGACAAGTTTATTCATCATTAAACAACCTTTTATAAAATTGAATATAAAAATTTTTCTAAAAACAAAAAGGAATTTTGACATTTTATATCGAAATATACTATTTGAGCATATCATTCAGAACACACTCTGATGGTATGCAGCACTAAGACTAGAAAATTTAACTGCAGTGGAGGGATACATAATGGCAAATCGTCGCAATTTATTTTTCTTTTATGGTGATGACAAAGTAACACTCGTTGAAAAAATGAAACCAATATATCGTATTTTAGAGGAGAATGGATTTACCATATTAGATCATCCAAAAAATGCAAACGCTATCGTCAGCGTTGGAGATGATGGAACTTTCTTACAAGCCGTTCGTAAAACTGGTTTTAGAGAAGATTGCTTATACGCAGGTATTTCTACGAAAGATGAAATTTCTTTCTACTGCGATTTCCACATCGATCACGTTGATACAGCCCTTCAAGAAATTACAAAAAACGAAATTGAAGTGCGAAAGTATCCAACAATTAAAGTTGATGTAGATCACGGTACATCATTCCATTGTTTAAATGAGTTCTCATTACGCTCTAGCATCATTAAAACATTTGTCGTAGATGTACACGTCGACAATTTACATTTTGAAACATTTAGAGGTGATGGATTAGTTATCTCCACACCAACAGGAAGTACCGCTTACAATAAATCATTACATGGCGCAGTTGTCGATCCACTTATCCCATGTTTCCAAGTAAGTGAACTAGCATCTTTAAATAACAACACATACCGTACACTCGGATCACCGTTTCTTTTAAATCACGAGCGCACGTTAACTTTAACACTTAAACCAGATGGTAATGATTACCCTGTTATCGGAATGGATAACGAAGCACTTAGCATTAAGCAAGTGGAGAAAGCCGTTGTTCGTTTAAGCGATAAACAAATTAAAACTGTTAAATTAAAAAACAACTCTTTCTGGGAAAAAGTACAGAGAACATTTTTATAGTATTAAAATAACCGCCGAATTATGGGATCCCCATAATTCGGCGGTTATTTATTTCTCAGCTGAAGCTTAACGATGTTTCACAATTTTTTTGGAACAAGACAACAGTATATGAAATTATATTAACGATTTTCCGAATATATCTATCACAACTCATAATATATCAACGATTCCATCCGAAATATCGATTTACCGACAAAAAGTGACTACATCATCAACTTATCTAAAAAGAGGAAGCATCACCAAAATGTATTTTCGTAGCCGCTCCCTCAAACTTTTAGACGTTTTTTCTATAAACAATCTCCCCATCAATGACGGTCATTTCGGCCTGTACTTCTTTTATTTCTTCCGCCTCAATTTCAAAAACATCGCGGTCTAATATCGTAAAGTCTGCTTCATATCCTTTTATAATTTGTCCTCGCTTTGCTTCTTTTCCAATTGCATACGCACTTCCTGTTGTAAATAAAGAAACAGCCTCATATACCGTTAATCTTTCTTCTGGCATATAACATACGCCATCAATAAAACTTCTACGTGTAACAGCACTATATATACCTAAAAACGGATTTACTTGTTCAATTGGAGCATCAGATCCACCATTGCAATGTAACCCTGCGTCCAGCAATGTCTTCCAAGCGTATGCGTAACGAAGACGATGCTTTCCTAGTTTTTCAATGACTGACGGAAAATCTGATGAAACAAAGACCGGTTGAATATCAATAATAGCTGGCAAATGTTTCATTCTTTCAATCAACTCTTCACGAGCTAGCTGACAATGAATAATACGGTCACGTAACCCTTCTGCTGGTGGATATAATTCAAGCGCATCAATGACATGTTCTAGTGATAAGTCACCGATTGTATGAATCGCAACTGGCATATGTAAGTCTCGTGCTTTCTTCACTAAACCTGCAAGCTCTTCACGTGAAAAAATCGCAACTCCATTTGTTTCCTTCGCATCTTCATACGGTTCACTTAATAAAGCTGTTCTTCCGCCAAAAGATCCATCAGAAAAAAATTTCATCGCTCCAAATTCAATATAGTGCTCATTTTCATATTCCTTTCGCTCATTCGCTACTTCATGGTGAACGAGTAAATGCGCTTTAAATGGCATTTCTTTTATAACGTGCGAAAACGCATTGTACGTTTTTTTAAAGCCACCATAATAATTTAAGTCTTCCGTATGTCCGCCAACTAATCCGTATTGCCAGCAGTCTGAAATAGCTGTTTGCAGGGCTCTTTGCAAATACGCTCCATCTATTTCAGGTTGAACATGTTTAATTAACTCTTGTCCTTGTTCATATAAAAGCCCTGTTAATTTATTTAATGAGTCCCGGCCGACTTTTCCGCCTTTCGGGTCTTGCGTCATTTCTGTTATGTTCGCTTCTTGCAGTATGTATGAGTTCACCCATGTAACGTGGCGACAAACGCGCTTTAATAAAATCGGATGTTCTTTAGAGATTTCATCTAGGTCACGTACATGAACTTGTTTCGTATCTGTAAAATTATTTTCATTCCAGCCTTCTCCGATAATCCAAGAACCTTTTGGTGCTGCTTCTACTCGTTTCCGAACGAGAGTCAGCACTTCGCTATAAGATTTGCAATTTGATAGATCTAGACGAAGTAACCTCTCCCCATGGCCAATAAGGTGCATATGGCTATCAACCAGCCCTGGAATCATCGTTTTCCCTTTTAGGTCATATAACTTCACTTCTGAATATCGGTTTTCTAACTCTTCTTTATTCCCCATATCAACAATGACGCCATTTTCAACGTAAATAGCTTCAACTTTTTCATTCTCTTCTCGCATAGTGTAAATGGTGCCGCCATACCAAATTTCTCCCATATACTCATCCCCTTTTTCCTTTAGTCTACGAAATTAGAGCGTATAAAAAAAGCACCATTTCGATTAAAAATGGTGCTTTTCCAAAAATTATTTTTGTTCAGTAGTAGACGTTGTAATTTGCCATTCAATGCTAAATTTATCTTTTACTTGTCCGTATGCTGGGCTCCAGAAAGTTTCTTGAAGTGGCATAATAACTTCTCCACCTTCTTGTAACTTATCGAATACTTCTTTTGCTTTTTCTGCATTACTAATTTGAATTGCGATTGTTACTTGAGATCCGATCGCATGCCCTTGACCTGGGAATGTATCAGAAATCATAAGTTCCGTATTACCAACTTTTAAAGTAGCATGTGCAACGCGCTCTTTCGCTTCAGCTGGAATCGGGTATTCTGGATTTTCAGGCATATCACCAAAAGTTTGCATTACTTCTACTTTTGCATCTAACGCCTCTTTATAAAACTGTACAGCTTCTTGCCCACTACCATCTAAAACTAAGTACGGATTAATACCTAAAATCATACGGACACCTCTTTTTTTAATTTATAAAAATCGAACTTATGTTCGTTTTTATAATATCATACATGTAACATTTCATTCAACTATTTACTTCACTATTTTCAAAATTATTTTGAAGGTAGTTCCATCTCTTGTTTTCTAAGTTCAATACGGCGAATTTTTCCAGAAATCGTTTTTGGTAGTTCATCTACAAATTCAATTTTGCGAGGGTATTTATATGGTGCAGTCAGTTCTTTGACGTGTTGTTGGAGCACTGGAATTAATGTTTCTTCGTTCTTTTCTATATTCTCTCTTAATACGATAAATGCCTTCACGACACTTCCGCGAATTTCATCTGGACTTGCGACAACCGCACATTCTCTTACGTATGGATGTTTTACAAGTGCATCTTCTACTTCAAACGGCCCGATTGTATAACCAGAGCTAATAATGATATCATCTCCGCGTCCTTCAAACCAGAAATAGCCGTCTTCATCTTTTTTCGCCTTATCACCGGTAATATAATAATCACCGCGGAATTGCATCGCTGTACGCTCATCGTCTTTATAATATTGCTTAAAGAGGGCTGGTGTTTCAATGTGAACTGCAATATCACCAACTTCTCCTACCTGTACCGGAATACCTTCTTCATTTACGATATCAACATGGTTTCCTGGCGTTGGTTTTCCCATTGATCCTGGTCTAATATCCATCCCTTTCATTATCCCAACGAGCAATGTGTTTTCCGTTTGCCCATAACCGTCTCTTACCGTAATATCAAAATGCCTTTGGAACGTTTCAATGACTTCTCTGTTTAACGGCTCACCAGCTGATACAGCGCTATGTAACGCTTCTAAATTATACTCATTTAAGTTTTCTACCTTTGCCATTAATCTATACTCAGTCGGCGTACAACAAAGCACATTCACCTTATTATCGCCTAATAAACTCAAATACGTTTTCGGTTCAAATTTACCATGATATACAAATCCAGTTGCACCTGAACCGAGAGTTGCTACAAACGGGCTCCAAATCCACTTTTGCCAGCCAGGACTAGCTGTTGCCCATACAACATCATTCTCTTCAATTCCGAGCCAATTTGGGGCGCTCGTACGTAAATGAGCGTATGCCCACGCATGCGTATGAACGACACCTTTCGGATTTCCTGTCGTCCCTGACGTGTAAGATAAAAAGACCATATCTTCTTTATCTGTCTTCGCCATTTCTAACATGTCACTTTCTGTTTCTAATGCTGTTTTTAAATTCGTCCAACCATCTACTGAACGCTCGCTCAAGACGAATTTTTGAAGAGATTCCACCGCTTCTACGCCGTCAAATTGTCCAATATACGGTTCGTAACTTACGATAGCCTTTACTTCTCCGTGCCCAATACGATACTCAATATCTTTTTTACGCAACATTTCTGAGCTTGGAATAACGACAAATCCTGCTTTAATCGCAGCAATATACGTCATGTAAGCTTCAATTAAGCGCGGCATCATAATAAGGAGCTTGTCCCCTTTTTGTAAGCCACTTTTTATAAAAGCGTTTCCAATTCTATTCGCACCTTGCATTAATTCAAAATATGTAATCTCTCGTCTATTCCCTTTATCATCTTGCCAAATTAAAGCAAGCTTTTCTTTATCATTCGTATATTTCTCTATTTCCGAAACTAAATTATAAGACTGCGGCGCCAACAATTCCTCTCTCTTCATAAACATCCTCCTTTATTTCTATGCCTCCCTTATATAATAAAGAATTTTCAGTAAATTTTGAACCCTCTTCTTTTGACAATTTTTTTATATTTATGTCGAACCGTTGAATAAATTTATATCGATTTATTGATAAATAATGACAAAAAAGAAAGAGCGGGAGAACCCGCTCTTTCTAAGCCATCGTATATGGGATTATTTTTGGTAACCGCCTAATTGTTGCTCAGCTAGTGAAACTAGACGTTTAGTGATTTCGCCACCAACAGAACCGTTAGCGCGAGATGTTGCATCAGCTCCAAGTTGAACACCAAACTCTTGAGCGATTTCGTATTTCATTTGATCTAATGCTGCTTGAGCACCAGACACTGCTAATTTATTTGTGCTTGCCATGTTGTATCACCTCCTTGTGAGTATAGAGTGTGATAAACAACATGACTTCATACACATTTGAATGTGGTAATTTATGGGTTTAGAAAAGTTCTTCGAATTTTTCTTCTTCCGCCACTACTTCTATTGTTTGTAATACCATTGTTTCTTTGTTCGCTACAGCCTCTTCAATTAACGGCGCGAAATCGTACTTCGCTTCAAAACGATTTGCTTTCTCACGCTTCGGCTTCGTCGATGGACTTGCTGGTGTAAATACTGTACAGCAATCTTCATATGGACGAATTGAAATATCGTACGTTCCGATTTCTTCTGCAATTTTAATAATCTCTAATTTATCCATCGTAATAAGCGGACGAATAACAGGATAGTTTGTTACTTCATTAATCGTATGCATACTATCTAACGTTTGGCTCGCTACTTGTCCAAGACTTTCACCAGTTGTAATCGCAAGTGCGTTACGCTCCTCTGCGATACGCTCTGTAATACGCATCATCATACGACGCATAACTGTCATAGAATAGCTAGATGGAATTTCTTTATTAATCGTTTTTTGCACTTCAGTAAATGGAACAAGGTGAAGTGTTACGCGTTTACAGTATTTCGTTAACTCTTGTGCTAAATCGATTACTTTTTGTTTCGCGCGCTCACTTGTGAAAGGTGGGCTATGGAAGTGAACTGCTTCCACAGATACGCCGCGTTTCATCGTTAAGTAAGTTGCTACCGGGCTATCAATACCACCAGAAAGGAGTACCATTACTTTTCCGCCAACGCCAACTGGTAAACCACCAGCTCCCATGTGTTCACCACACATAATATAGCTGTAACCACTGCGAATTTCTATACGTACATTCACATCTGGATTATGAACATCTACTGTGATATCCTCTGTATTTTCTAAAATGTGCCCACCGATCTCTGGAAGTAATTCCATCGTCTTCATTGGGAATCGCTTATCAGAACGGTGCACTGTAATTTTAAATGTTTTCACATCGCCTTTTACTTGTGAGAAAGCTGCTAATGCACCTTTTTTAATATCTTCTAATTCTGATGGTACTTTCATCGCTAAGTTAAACTTATGAATACCGAATACATCTTTCAATCTTTCAGAAATTGCTTCATGATCTTCACCATTTAATTGGATGTACATACGATCATGTGTTGCATCGATTTTAATATTTGGGAATTTTTTCAGTTTGAACTTCACGTTATCCTTTAATGTGCTTACAAATTTAGAACGGTTCTTACCTTTTGTCGTCATCTCTCCGTAACGAACTAAAATATATTCATATGTCATCATATTTCTTTACCTCATCACTTCATATAATTTTGGCATTGTCTCTTTAACAATACCTTCAAATTGTTTTACTTCTTCCATCGTGTTTTCCGGTGCTAGACTAATGCGGATTGCGCTTGCAGCTGCGGCATGCGGTATTCCCATTGACACTAGTACTCGGCTCACTTCATTTGCTTTTGAAGAACAAGCAGACTTCGTTGATACATATACACCATGCTCTTCTAAAGCATGAACGACCACTTCTGGTTTTAAACCAACAAATGATACATTTAAAATGTGCGGTGCCGCATATTCAAGTGACGTATTAATCGTTACATCTTCCATCTCTTTAAAGACACGAACAAGCTCTGCTTGTAAATTTTGCAAATGAACTACCTTTTCTTTCACTTGCTCCATCGTCATACGAAGTGCTTTTACCATCGCTACAATACCAGGTAAGTTTTCTGTTCCTGAACGATACTTAAGCTCTTGTTGACCACCTGATAAGATTGGATCTAACCTTACACCATCACGTACGTAAAGAAGACCTGTCCCCTTTACGCTATGAAATTTATGCCCAGATATTGAACAAAGGTCAATATGAGAAGCGTATAAATCAAGCGGTACTTTTCCTATCCCTTGCACATGGTCCACGTGGAATCTTATTTTCGGATAGTTCGATAATAATGTTCCAATTTCAGCAACAGGCTGAATCGCTCCAGTCTCGTTGTTCACGTGAATAATTGACACAAGAATCGTATCTTCACGAAGCGCTCGTTTTACATCCTCTACCGATACAACACCGTGCTCGTTAACCGGTAAATATGTTACATCAAAACCGAGATCTTCTAATTGTTTATATGCCTCAAACACAGACGCGTGTTCAATATTTGTTGTAATGATATGCTTACCGCGCGAACGATTCCTCATCGCTATTCCTTTAATCGCAAGGTTATTCCCTTCCGTTCCACCCGATGTGAAAATAATTTCAGAAGGTTTAACGTGAAGGAGCTGCGCTGCAATCGTTCTCGATTGTGTTAATAGACGCTCTGCCTCTCCTCCAAGCGAATGAATAGAAGAAGGATTTCCAAAATATTTCCCCGCAACCGTTACATACGATTGAAGAGCTTCTGGATATGGCTTTGTCGTCGCACTATTATCAAAATAGATCATCGTTCTTCCCCTTTCAGCGCTGTCACATCGTATAATCATATCATAAATACGTGTAATTACGCTAAAACTACTCAAAGGTTCCGTTATATTTTAAAACGAATAACCTTACTGTATTCCGCTATTCATTATAGCAACATCGCCTCCAAAATTACACAAAAAAACAAACCCTTTATTAAAGGGTTTGTTCATTGTCTACATATTCAGCTATTTTTTGAACAACGCCAGGTTCAAGTTGCTCTAGTACAGAAGCCGCTTGTTCTAAAGCTGCATCGTATTGATACTCACGGAATAATTTCTCCGCATAATCTAAGCTTTCTGCAAGATTCTCATCATGACTGCGGTAACGATTACCGTATTGAATTAATTTTTCAACTAAATATGCTTGTCCAATTAACTCTTCCGTCATTTCAGATACACCATTAACAGTTGTGTACGCCTCTTCTAAACTGCTATTTACAGCATTCATATTTAACGGCTTTACTTCTAATTGATCATATACAGATTGCATTGCCATTTGTCCTCTTTGTAAATCTTCCATAATGCTCTCTGGAAGACCTGGCAAATTCGACTTTTGCATAAAGCGTTTCGTTTCTAAAATTGTATTTCGCATTTCTTGTAATTTCTCACGCGCTTCAAATTCTTCTTTACGCATCGTCTGTAGCATTTCTTTATATTCTGCATGAAGTACTTTTAAAGTTTCACATTGCTCATAAACCTCTTCTAGTTCCTCACGAATAATAGAGAATGCGATATCTTGTTCAGCAACGCGTATTTGCAACACTTCAAAACGTTTCATTAAAATATGCATTTGCTTTTCAATTACTTTTTGTGACTCAATGTCTTTGTCTTGTAATTGATAACTTTGTTTTACAAGTTGTGTTTCTGCTTTCGTTTCAATTGTTTCAGTGCGAATTTCTTCTAAATCTTCATAAACAGAAAGTGTTTTTTGCTCCACATAATGTTTCGCATGCACTTCTTGTTCAAGTTGATCATAAAAACTGTCTAAACGAGTTTTTAAGTTCTCTACTTTTTCTGTTGCTTCAGTTATATGAAGCTCCTGTATATCCATTAAACATGTGTGTAGTTGTGTCGTCATATCGCGGACTTCTTTAGGAATTTCCAAATACTCTAATACATAGCCTTGTCTTATCATATCATCATGACCTTGTAATAAGTCTTCCAGCTGAACTGGTAATGTCGCTTGACACTCTACTAATAAATCTGGAATTTGATGAATAATGATTTCTAAACTTGCTAAACCTTCTTCTAAACTAATAACAATTTCTCTCGCTTTTAAATAATCACCATTATCTGTTGCCTCTTCAAAAGTTTTGAACTTCTCTGATTCAACGTCTAACATCTCTTCGATTTTTTGCTCAGCTGCTCCATACATATGTCGATGAGCAAGAACGCTCTTTTTCATACTACGATATGTATCACGTAATCCTTCAATTTCCGAGCTATTTTTCTCATGGCTTTCTAACAGTTGCTGTAATTCATTTAAAATGTCTGTAATACGATTATCAGCGTCATCTAAACCACTTATGGATTCTTTCATCGCATGCTTTGCTTTGCGGAAGGAGAATTGCGAGGCGAATTTTCGCGCTTGCCCTAAATCTTTTTCTGCTTTTGGAAGAGTTGTTGATACAATTTCATCCCACTCTTCACGCCATTT
The DNA here is from genome assembly GCF_001884205.1 of Bacillus sp. NH11B. Lineage (NCBI taxonomy): Bacteria > Bacillati > Bacillota > Bacilli > Caryophanales > Bacillaceae > Bacillus > Bacillus sp. NH11B. Next base: position 117,964 of record NZ_MAOG01000088.1, read on the forward strand.
ACCAAACAGTTCTTCTGTTTGACCTGTCATGTTTAAATCTTTTACCCGCTTTAGTTCATCTGCCACAGGTTTATCTTTTATTTCTTGTTTCCACTGCTCCAGTGCTTCAATATCTTTATATGAACGATTTCTTATCACAAGCTCTATCATGAGCAGCACTAGAATAGAGCTTACTACAATGATAACGATCGTCAGGATAGAATCCATGCAAAAAAGCCTCCTAGTTATATCTCTTTTTTTGTCCGTTCCGTTTATGAAATGGAAGGCATTATGTATAAAAAGGGAATTCCCCTATATTTAACAACTAACAATGTACTAATCATACCATGTTATGACGTGTTTTTGACCTAGTTTTTTTTAAAATTTCATGTTTCTTTAAATGCACTTGTAATCTTTCTTAACATTCCGCTTATTTCATTCTCCAGCCTCAAATGACTGTAAGAAAGAGCATTCCTTCAGATGAGATACGAAATAAATCTTTCGTATTAATGGTGGTTCTACAGAAATCGCACGCACTTTATCTTGCATTACCGCTTGCTGTACAGCTGTTTCCGGAACCAATGTTATGCCCAGTCCAGCTCCTACCATCGCAATCATCGGTTCTGCATAAGAAGTTTCAACTGCAATGTTCGGCTTCGTACCTATACCGTGAAACATTTTCATAATCATTTTCCTTACATCACATATTTCTGGATATACGATTAACTTTTCATTTTGCAACTCTTCTATTCGGATTACCGTTTTCTCTTTATATGGATGATCATTTGAAACAACACAAACGATTTTTTCTTCCCGCATTTCTTTTATATACGTAGCGCCTTCTACTACTGAATCAATAAACATCGCTTCAATTTTTCGCGCTTTAAATAATTCCATTAATACTTTCGTGTGCTCAATTTGCCATTCTACTTCATATGTATCCGCTAATAAGTCTTTACACTTTGATATGTAATGAGCCGCTAAACTCGGCAATATACCGATTGAAATTTTCTGCTTCTCTTGATATCCCTTCATTTCCGTTTGCACTTCACTTATTTGTTCCAAAATCGGTAACATTCTTGTTATAAATAACTCTCCAGCCTCTGTTAACTCCACTCCTTGAGCAGAACGCTTGAGTAAAGTAACCTCTAAATCTGCTTCTAACCTTTGAATTTGTTTACTAAGCGCTGGTTGGGAAATATGTAAAAGCTTACTCGCCTTCGATAAACTTCGCGTATGCTTTACTTCAATAAACGATCGTACTGCCTCCAAATCCATCGTACACACCTCTAACAAAAAGTTATAACTGTCATAAAAAATCGATATTTCCTCTTAGAAGAAATCAATCTTTATACTTATTTCATCAACTTACTATAACGAAATGTAAAGGAGAATGATACTCTTGGACAAAAAACAAATGCTACTCGGATCCATCCTCTGCTTACTTGCCGTAACTGCTTGGGGATTTATGTTTCCTGTAATGGCGAATGCTTTGCAATTTATCGATCCATTCTTCTTCACAACTATTAGATATGGTTCAGCAGCTATTATTTTCCTTATACTTCTCTTAATCGCTGAAGGAAAAACTTCACTCCGCTTAGAAAAAAGAACACTTTCTTTATTCTTTTACGGAACAGTCGGTTTCGCTGGATACGGTTTTCTCGTTTTTTACGGCCAACAACTTGCCGGACCTTCCGGAGCAATCCATGCGGCTATGATTCAGTCTCTTATGCCACTTATCGCTTTATTACTGCAGTGGATAACGAAAAATCGCCGCCCAGGGCATTACACATTCCTTTGTATGTTCGTTGCATTACTCGGTGTTATGCTTGTCATTTCAAAAGGAAATATTCATTTATTATTTGGAGTAGCAAGCCACTTATCAACAAATATATTTATGTTATGCGGCGTTACTTGCTGGGTAATTTACACGAACGGTGGTGCTCGTTTTCAATCTTGGTCACCACTCAGGTATACGACGTTAACTTGTTTATTCGGCTCAATTTCACTCATCATTATTGTCACTTTCTTAACTTACACAAACGTAATTGCTGTACCGTCACTACGTACAATTATGAGTGTTCGTTTTGAACTCTTTTATATGTCGATTATCGCCGGCGTTATCGCTGTATTTTGCTGGAACACGGGAAATCGATATATTTCATCTATTAACGGCATATTATTTATGAATTTAGTTCCTGTACTTGCACTTATCGGTTCCACCTTTCGAGGTTATACAGTCGACAACATTGAAATTGCCGGCGCCTCATTAACGATTATTGCGCTATTATGCAACAATTTATGGCAAAGAAAACAAGACATAAAAATCCCCACCTCCGTTCGTTAGGTGGGGATTCTTCACATATGAACAGCTCTTGGCCATTCATAGTACATATTCGCTTTATATAATGTTTGTTCCATCCATTGTTCAATTTCTTTCGTGTACATTTCTAGGAAAAATGTCTCGGACGGAAAAGAATGCAACACTTCTGATATATATTGCGGATATAAAAACGGCATATTTATCATGCCTTTTAATTGCGTCATAAACATTGTAAAAGATACCTTTTTAAACTCTTGTTTCATTTGTCCCTGTTTAATGATTTGCTCTATATAATATCTTTCTCTAGAAAAATAAACGGTCATCACTTCACGAATTAACGTCGTATCAAGCGAAAGCTCTCTATAAAAAAAACGTGTCAGTTCTCTATTATCAAATTGATATCGTAAAATCCCGCGCACCATTTGCACCATCACATCTTTAGCCGATAAATATTCTCTCTGTTCAAATGACGTTTCAATTACATGAATATATCCTTCTAAAAAATCAGTAATCAGCTGTTCTAATAACCCTTGCTTTCCAGCAAAATAATATGAAATATTCGCTACATTCACATCCGCTCGCTTTGCAATGTCTCGCACCGATGTCCCGTCATAACCTTTCGTATTAAACAACGATATTGCCGCATCAATTACTTTTTGTTTCGTCTGCTTCATGCGCTCACTTCCTCTCACTGAACAGCTATAGTTTAAATTTCTTGACTTTTAAGACAAATTCCTTTAATTTTCTATCGACAAAGTCATGTGAAATACATCGTATTTTGCTATCATTTTACATATCTCGCTAAAAAGGGAGTTGTTTCCATGTTTACAAAAGAAAGTTATGCAGGATCTCGTGAAGAGCAATACGAGACAGTAATTAAACAACTGGATGCATTATTAACTGGCGAACCAAACATAGTCGCAAACTTATCAAATGCGTCCGCACTATTAAACCAATTTTTAGATCGCGTTAATTGGGTTGGCTTTTATGTAACAGAAGGAACTCAGCTTGTTCTTGGACCATTCCAAGGAATGCCTGCTTGCGTACGTATTCCTTTCGGACGAGGCGTTTGCGGCGCAGCAGCTGAAACGAAAACAACGCAGCTTGTAGCGGACGTTCACCAATTCCCAGGACATATCGCTTGCGACAGTGCTTCGAATTCAGAAATCGTCGTACCGATTCTGAAAGAAGGAACTGTCATCGGTGTACTTGATATCGATAGTCCTGAAAAAAATCGTTTTGACGAAGTAGATCAGCACTATTTAGAAAAGTTTGTGGAAACACTCCTAAAACATATTTAAAAAAAGAAAAGAGCGAGTTGTCGATTTAGTACGTCATGTACGAAACCGATAACTCACTCTTTTTTATTGATTAACCGTAGATATTTTCTTTAACGCTTGCTCTAAATCAGAAACGATATCCTCCCACGATTCTAAACCGACAGATAAGCGTATTAAATTATCATAAATGCCCATTTCTTGTCTTAACTCAGCTGGAATCGCAGCGTGCGTCATCGTCGCTGGATGCTGAATTAACGTTTCTGTATCTCCTAAACTTACCGCAATTGTAATAAAGTGAAGGTCATTGATAAACGCTTGCGTCTCTTCTTTCCCACCTTTTACCGAAAAAGAAATCACACCGCCGCCCCGTTTCATTTGGCGAGATGCTAGTTCCCCTTCTGGATACCAAACACCTTCTACCGCATCATGATTTTTTAGGAACGATACAATTTTTTCTGCATTATCACAATGGCGGTCCATTCTTACCGCTAACGTCTTTAATCCGCGTAACAATAACCATGCATCAAATGGCGCCATAATACCGCCGATATCTTTTCGCATCGGGCGAATTTTTTCTGCTAACGCTTTCGTTTTACAAATTGTTACACCCGCTACAACATCACCGTGACCACCAATATACTTTGTCGCACTATGCACAACCGCGTCACAGCCGAGTTCAAGCGGTCTTTGTAAATAAGGTGAACAAAACGTATTATCAACAATGACAAGTAAGTCATTTCGCTTCGCTACCCCGATCACCTTTTCTAAATCAATTAATTTCATCGTTGGATTAATTGGTGTTTCAACGAAAATGAGCTTTGTATTTGGGCGGATTTTATTTTCAATATCAGCCTCTGTTTCCATATCACAAAACGAATGCGTAATCATAAATTTCTCTTCTAACACTTCTAAAAAACCGTACGTACATCCATATAATCCATTTGAACAAATAATATGATCTCCAGCCTTTAGAAAACCGATTAACGTTGCTGAAATGGCTGCCATACCTGAACCGAACGCCAGCGCTTCCTCTCCACCTTCTAAAACAGCCATACGTTCTTCAAATAACTTCACAGTTGGATTCCCAAGCCTTGAATAAATATAAGATGGATCTTCTCCCGCAAAACTCGCTTCTCCTTGCTGTGCTGTCTCAAACGTAAATGTAGAAGTTTGAAATAAAGGTGGTGTTAAACTCCCTTTATTCTCAGTTGATTCATAACCATGATGAATTAGCTCTGTCTCTATATGTTTCTTTTTCATAAAAACATCCCCTTTATGTTTTTATTGCCGTATATTCATCAATAAAAATTTGATGAACGTTTTACTTCATTTTATGTAAGCGTTTTATTTCTGTTTCTATCTCTTCTTTTATATTGTTTTAAATTCCTTCTTGTTAATTTCCAAAATTTATATGCATAAAACAAAAAGGGAGTCGCTTGACGAAACTCTGGGTAAAAGATATAATAGCGTTTGTGTAAAATAAAAAGGCAGCCTTGTAATGTGAGTTTATCGTTTGTATTTTGTTCCTCTACGGAGGTGTATCTCGTAACTCCCTGCTGCTGGAGCGAAGGTACATGAAAACAAAATGCCCGTAAATATCGATTACGTCTGTTTTTATTTTACGTAAATAAAAACATTTTTAAAGGAGGAGTCAACTATGGCTCGTTATACAGGTCCAGCTTGGAAACTGTCTCGTCGTCTTGGAATCTCTCTAAGCGGCACAGGAAAAGAATTAGAAAAACGCCCTTACGCACCAGGTCCTCACGGTCCTAACCAACGTAAGAAACTTTCAGAATACGGTTTACAATTACAAGAGAAACAAAAACTTCGTCACATGTACGGCATGACTGAGCGTCAATTCCGTCGCACATTTGACCAAGCAGGTAAAATGCCTGGTAAGCACGGCGAAAACTTCATGATCCTTCTTGAAGCTCGTCTTGACAACTTAGTTTACCGTATGGGCTTAGCTCGCACTCGTCGTGCAGCTCGCCAATTAGTAAACCACGGTCACATCACAGTTGATGGATCTCGCGTAGATATCCCATCTTACCGTGTAAAACCTGGTCAAACTATCAGCGTTCGCGAAAAATCTAACAGCCTTGTTGTTGTTAAAGAAGCGATCGAAGTTAACAACTTCGTACCAGAATACTTAACTTTCGATGCTGATAAGTTAGAAGCTACTTACACTCGTCACGCTGAGCGTTCTGAGTTAGCAGCTGAAATCAACGAAGCATTAATCGTAGAGTTCTACTCTCGTTAATGACAAAAAGCCAATCCTGTGGATTGGCTTTTTTCAATTCTCACCATATTTTTTTATACCCCACGTAACACAAAAATCCCAATACTCTATACTCCCATCTAAAACAAATATTTTTTATTTAATCAAATTCAAACAAAAAGAATAACCTTCCTATTTTCATACAGAACTTCTGTTATATTATGAATTTTCACAGAATAACAATGATATTAAGAATTTTAAACTTTATAACAAGGAGACGTTGCTATGGAATTCAGAAATGACATAAATAAAATAGCTAACCAAATTTTAGAACGAAAAGAGTACATAACTAATGAAGAAATGACCAAGCAATCATTAATTATTCCTTTTCTTCAAAAGCTAGGTTATGACGTTTTCAACCCTTTAGAAGTTAGACCTGAGTATATTGCAGACTTTGGAACTAAAAAGGGAGAAAAAGTCGATTATGCGGTTTTCAAAAATGGAGTTCCAATTATTTTAATTGAGGCAAAATCTGTAACAGAAAATCTCCTTAAACACGATGCGCAACTATCTAGGTATTTCAATGCCTTACCCGATGTCAAAGTAGGGGTACTAACTAATGGTGTAGAATACAAGTTTTATACTGATTTAACAAATGACAATGTGATGGATGAAAAACCTTTCTTCACATTCAGTATGAATAATTTAACCAATGTAGATATTGAAACGATTGAAACTTTTACAAAAGAAAATTTTGAAGCTGAAGGAATTGTAAAATATGCCGAAGAGCTTATTTATATGACCAATTTAAACTCTACAATTAAAGAATTATTTAAAAATCCTTCAGATGACTTCCTTCGTTTTCTAATTAAAGACTTTAGCTCAACTAGAATTACAAATAACGTTTTAGAGCGATTCCGACCAATTGTTAAAAAAGCAATTAATCGAACACTATTAGAAATAATCAGTGATGGTTTAACACCAAAAGAAACAAAAACATCGGAGAAAATAGAAACAAGCCTAGTTGCAGCCGCTTCTGCCGAAATAATTGAAGATATAAGCAAAGAAGACAAAACAGATAGAGTTTTCACTACCGAGGATGAATTGACTGCCTTTAACATTGTTAAAGGCATATTAACTGAAAATCAAAGAGACATTAGCGATCTTAAATATAAAGATACCATTAGTTATTTTTGCATCATGAATCGTGTAATCACAAAATGGTTTATACGTCTCTTCCTTGATGGAGATGCAAAATCCTTAGTTGTAAGACTAGATTTAGAAGCTACTAAACAGCTATGTCCTAATTTCGTTGTTGAGCAAGCCCCAAAATCACAGGGAGTAAGTAGAATTTTCATTGATAATATTAATGATTTAAAAGATTTGGAACCACTTATTATTTCATGCTATGATCAAATTTTAGCTAATGTTTAAAAGAGGGATTTCCCCTCTTTTTCCAACGCAATGAAAAAAAGCCAATCCTCTAGATTGGCTTTTTTTCATTTATATATAAAATAAAATTATTTATTTTCCTCTTTTTGAACATATACATAAGCATCTTTCTGCTCTTTATGTATATCAACCTTCGTGTTCTCTGCAAGCTGACCCGCATTTAGCAAAGAAAAAATAATGAGCGCTTCTAGTGACATTTTGTTTTACCACTCCTTTCTATTTGTTATACGTTTATCATACCGCTTACATGTGATTTCCGTATGAACTCGAAAAGGAGATTACAACAAAAAGGTTACAGGAATACGAATGCACGCTATAATAACCATAAAATAGGAGGTGAATTCATTTTGACAATAAACCAAATGGTTCAACTCGGAAGTTCATTTATGCTGTTTATTACTTCAGCACTTATGAGTTGGTATCAGGGGAGTAATTTAATCGATTATCCTGATGAATGGAAATATAGCGCTAAGTTTACAAATTACTTTAAAGGCACCGTTTCAAATTACCAAGATATTTATCAAATCGATTTCTTTATATATGCGGCAAAATTTTATCCGGCGGCATTTGTCGTTATGTTAATTAGCTTACTTTATATGCTCGTATTAATTCTTCATATCCTATTTAAAAGAACTCATGAGGCAATATGAAACCGTACATAAAAACCCCGAATCATAGACTTTTCAGCCTACAATTCGGGGTACTATTTGTTTTACATTCGTTTCTGATTAGTAACGAATTAAGAAATATTTCTTTTTACCGCGGCGAATGATTGTGAATTTACCTTCGATGCGGTCGTTTTCTGTTACAACGTAGTCTAATGCTTGTGTACGCTCACCGTTTACGTAGATTGCACCGTTCGTCACATCTTCACGTGCTTGACGTTTTGATGGAGAGATTTTGCTTTCTACAAGTAAGTCGATTAATACTGTATCTTCTGCAGTACGTTCTACAGATGGTACGTCTTTAAAGCCTTGTTCGATTTCGCTTGCAGTCAGTTCTGCTACAGAACCGCTGAATAGTGCAGCTGAAATTTTAATCGCTTGCTCTAATGCTTCTTCGCCGTGAACAAGTTTTGTCATTTCAGAACCTAATGCTTTTTGTGCTGCACGTTTTTCTGGTGCTTCAGCTACTTGCTTTTCAAGCTCAAGAATTTCTTCATGAGATAAGAATGTGAAGTATTTTAAGTATTTAACAACGTCACGGTCATCTGTGTTAATCCAGAATTGGTAGAACTCGTAAGGAGTTGTTTTCTCTGGGTCTAACCAAATTGCGCCGCCTTCTGTTTTACCAAACTTCGTACCGTCAGATTTTGTAACAAGTGGAATTGTTAAACCGAATGCTTTCGCATCTTCTTCTGATTTACGGATTAATTCAAGACCAGCTGTAATGTTACCCCATTGGTCACTACCACCGATTTGTAGGCGGCAATTATGGTTTTGGTATAAGTTTAAGAAGTCGTATGATTGTAAAATCATATAACTAAACTCAGTGAATGAAATACCAGTATCTAAACGAGATGCTACTGTATCTTTTGCTAACATATAGTTTAAACCGAAGTTTTTACCGATATCGCGTAAGAATGAAATTACATCTAAGTTACCAAGCCAATCATAGTTGTTAGCCATTGTTGCTGGGTTGTCCACGTTTTCGAACTCTAAGAAGTTTGAAAGTTGGTTTTTAATGCTTTCTGTGTAGTAAGCAACTGTATCTTTCGTATTTAATGTACGCTCTGCTTTTTTACCACTTGGATCACCGATCATACCAGTACCTCCGCCAACAAGTGCGATTGGTTGGTGACCAGCTAATTGGAAGCGACGTAACATTAATACTGGTAACATATGACCGATGTGTAAGCTATCCGCTGTCGGGTCGAAACCACAGTATAATTTAACGCTTTCTTTTTCTAATAATTGCTCAAGTCCCTCAGCATCTGTTTGCTGATTAATTAGACCGCGAAATTCAAGATCTTGTAAAATACCCATATCCTACATACTCTCCTTTAAGTTCATTACTGGCGTGAAGGTTGAAAACATAAAAAAATCGCCCCTTCAAATAAGGGACGATTTTGATTATCGCGTTACCACCCTAGTTGCAGGCAAAAAAAAGCCTACCACCTTATTTACATAACGGCTTAGCACCGTCTTTTCCCTTTTGAATACAATTCAATCGAAAAAAGATGCTCTAGGGGCGTAATTCGCGATCATCTATGTGCTGATTTTCACCGGCCATCAGCTCTCTAAAACAGGGAAATGATCACTACTTCTCCCTTTCCACGCTCAATTATTCATATACTTTTCTTTATACCATCATTTATATAGGCGTGTCAAATAGAGGTCGGGTTTCTCTCCTTATCAATCCTTTACAACGCCGCAAAGAGTATCGTAATAAGAGAAAGAATTGGAACACCAACTAATAACGATACATGAAACACAACCGATAAATCATTCCCAATCGTCGCCTCCACAGGATCTTTCGCTGGAGAACCAAGAAATCCGATTAATCGATCAAAGCGACTTACCGTTTTTGGAAAATCTGGTATTTCTACATGGTCACTATCTAAATGCTGCTGTAATTTATATTCACTCTTAAAGGGATTTTCGCTCAATTTCATCCACCTCCAGCAATTGTTTCAATTTCTTTATTCCGTTATGAAGTCTCGATTTTACTGTTCCAATCGGAATGTTTAATATCTCTGCAATTTCTTTTTGCTGCATATCATGATAATAAGAAAGAATAAGAACAGCTCGCTGTTCTTCAGGAACTTTCAAAATTGCTTCTCTTACTGTGAGCCGATCTTCGTGAGAAAATTCTTTTTCTTGAATCGGCACTAAAAATGGCAAAAGCGTACGCCACTTTTTTCTTCTATTTAATTTATTAATCATGAGACGATAACCAATTTGAAATAAATACGTTTTTATTTTGCCTTTTTCAGGTTCATACATATGTTTCTTACGCTCTAGCGTCAAAAACGTATCTTGCACGAGGTCGATACTTAATTGTTCATCTCGGTTAAATCGATACAAAAATGTATATAGCGCTGGTTTGATTAAAACATATAGTTTTTCCCCAGCCTGTTTATCCCCACTTTGATACGCAAGCATGAGCTCCTCCTCAATCCCAATCTGCGCCATGATTTTTGATCTCCTTTATTCCTTTTAACGTTAACGAAATGCGGGAAATTAAATATACACTTGCGACAATAATCCACGCTTGTGATTGAAGCGTAAAAAATTGAACATATGAGTTTTGTATTGTATGACCACTTAACACTAAAATATTTAATGCTTGCACACATATGCATGCATACACTGCAAGACAAGCCGAAATCGTATCAAATACATTCCAGCGAAAATACACTTTTGTTTTTGTAAAATCAATTTTATATCCTTTTTTTCGTACTATATGTTTTCTATCAAACGGAATAATGATTGAAAACATAACAATCATTATGACTCCAACTGTAATCATTGAAACTTTAAATCCAATTGGTATTGGTAATAACAGACCACAAGAAAATACGACGATAATTCCGATTAAAGCAAAAGTAAGAAGTAACTTATTAGACATATAAAAGCCTCCCTCATCTATTCTTTCATAAATGTATACAGACGAGGAAGGCGCTTCGTTCAAATATTATTTTATTTTTTTAATAATCTTTGCAGGATTTCCGCCAACTACTACATTGTCCGGCACATCTTTCGTTACAACAGCGCCAGATGCGATGACCGCATTGTCTCCAATTGTTACACCTGGATTAATAATCGCTCTTCCGCCAATCCATACGTTATCACCAATTGTAACTGGTTTTCCGTATTCTGATCCACTTATGCGCTCTACCGGATCAAGCGGGTGTGTTGCTGTATAAATGTGAACACCTGGAGCTAACATACAGTTCACTCCGATTGTCACCGGGCATACGTCTAAGATTGTACAGTCAAAGTTTGCGTAAAAATTTTCGCCAACGTGAATGTTATAACCGTAATCACATCTAAAAGAAGATTCAAGATGAATATTATCTCCTGTCGTTCCGAATAATTCTTTTACGATTGCACTACGTTCTTCTAATTTCACTTCTGATGTTTCATTTAACTTTCTTGTTAATATACGAGCCTGTTCTCTTTCTTGTACTAAAACTGGATCAGCTGGTATGTACATTTCCCCTTGTATCATCTTTTCTTTTTCTGTTTTCATTTTATCATCCCCTTAACTTATATATATAAGTTAATAATAACATAAAAAAAGATCTGAACGTTGTTTCGTTCAGACCTTTCTCTCTTAATCTTCCATTGTTGATAAGTCACCTGTTGGTAAATTCAACTCCCACGCTTTTAATACGCGGCGCATAATTTTACCACTTCTCGTTTTCGGTAATTTATCTCTAAATTCAATTTGTCTTGGCGCTGCATGAGCTGCTAGGCCTTTTTTTACAAATTGACGAATCTCTTCTTTTAATTCATCAGATGGCTCGTATCCCGCACGAAGCGCGATAAATGCTTTAATAATTTCACCACGTACTGGATCAGGAATACCAATTACACCAGCTTCTGCAACAGCAGCATGCTCGATTAATTTACTTTCTACTTCAAACGGACCAACACGCTCACCTGACGTCATAATTACATCGTCAATACGTCCTTGGAACCAGAAGTATCCATCTTCATCCATATAAGCTGAATCACCTGATACATACCAATCTCCCGGCATAAAGTAAGATTCATATTTTTGCTGGTTATTCCAGATTCCACGCATCATAGCTGGCCAACCTTTACCAATTGCTAAGTTCCCCATTGTGTATGGAGGTACTTCATTTCCTTCATTATCAACAATCGCTGCTTTCACACCTGGAATTGGTTTACCCATTGAACCTGGACGGATTTCCATACAAGGGTAGTTACAAATAACTTGTCCACCTGTTTCTGTCATCCACCACGTATCATGAATACGAAGTCCAAATGCGTTCATACCCCAGCGAATTACTTCGGGATTTAACGGCTCACCAACGCTTAATACGTGGCGCACTTGTGATAAATCATATTTTTTAATTGCGTCTTGTCCAGCTCCCATTAACATACGGAACGCTGTTGGTGCGCTATACCAAACTGTTACACCGTAATCTTGCAGTGCTTCATACCACGCTTCTGGACTAAATCTCCCGCCTAAAATAACATTTGATGCCCCTACTAACCACGGTGCGAAAATACCGTAAGCTGTTCCAGTTACCCAGCCTGGGTCAGCTGTACACCAATATACATCATCTTCTTTTAAGTCCAGTACCCACTTCGCAGTTTGATAGTGCTGAACCATTGCGTTTTGTGCATGAAGGACGCCTTTTGGCTTACCAGTAGAGCCAGATGTGTAATGAAGGATTAAACCGTCTTCACGGCCTAACCATTCGATATGTAATTCTTTTGAAGCTTGTTCAAATAAAGGATTGAACGCTACAAGTTTACCGCCTTCTTCTGCATTGTCTCCAACAAGGAAGACAGTTTTTAAAGCTGGTAAATCATTTAATGGTATGCGCTCTAACAATTCAGGAGTTGTAATTAACACCTTTGCTTCGCTATCTTCTAAACGATCGCGAACTGCACCTTCCATAAATGCTTCAAATAATGGTCCAACAATTGCCCCTAATTTCACTGCACCTAAAAGTGCAAAATATAATTCTGGGGAACGTGGCATAAAAATAAAAACGCGATCGCCTTTCTCAACATCACCATAGTTTTTCAGGACATTTCCTGCTTTATTAGAAAAATCCTTCATTTCCTTAAATGTATATTTCTCTTTTCGCGATCCATCTTGATAATAAAGTGCCACTTTATTCTTTCGATCGGATTTCGCATGCTTATCAATTGCCTCATACGCCATATTCACTCGGCCTGTTTCATTCCAAGTAAAATTTTTATTAACCTCTTCCCAGTTAAAATTCGCGTATGCCTCTTCATAATTCGGCAAATTATTTTCTCCTTTAATGACAGGAAGCGTTTCCACTTTCATACTTTACATCCCCCTCCTATGTATTCTATTATCTATTATAATGATATTATTTAAAATTTTCAGTATATTTGTTGATTTTTAGACAAATTTTTAATGACAAAATTCGATTCACATCGCATATATTATAAAGTACGATATTAATAGATTCACAAACCCTCAAGGTGGTGAGCAATAAATTGATTCATAAAAAAATATATAATGCCAGAAACTTAAAAACAGCGAAAGGCACTTTAATTATTGAAGGTCCTGTCTCTACACATAATCTTGAAATGTATGAATTCCATCCAGACTTAATTGCGTTTCGTCCTGCCGAGCAGCAATATAAAGCAATTGTCGAAATTTCTAAGTTACCAGAAGCTCGTCTCATTATTGCTAGACATGACCAAACGATTGTTGGATATGTTACATACTTGTATCCTGATCCGCTCGAGCGATGGTCAGAAGGAAAGATTGAAAACTTAATTGAACTTGGGGCGATTGAAGTTGTCCCAGCCTTTCGCGGTTGCTCTGTCGGAAAAAACTTATTAGAAGTTTCAATGATGGACGATCATATGGAAGATTACATTATATTAACGACTGAATATTATTGGCACTGGGATTTAAAACAAACAGGCTTAAATGTTTGGGAATACCGAAAAGTAATGGAAAAAATGATGAATGCCGGTGGTTTACAATGGATGGCTACAGACGATCCTGAAATTTGTTCACACCCCGCTAACTGTTTAATGGTTCGCATCGGCAAACGCGTCGATACGGATTCCATTCAAGCATTCGATCGTCTACGTTTTCACAATCGTTTTATGTACTAATAAAGGGGGCAACTGGAATGATTGTAGAAGAAATTATGAATCAAAAAGTAGTGACACTACATCCAAACGATACAATTGAAACAGCAATCCGAACAATACGCACGAAAGGCATTCGGCACATTCCAATTGTCGATCAAAATAATCATGTCGTAGGCATTATTTCTGATCGGGATGTAAGAGATGCAAGTCCGTCTATTTTAGATGAACAAGTTTCACTCGATATGCTGAAGCAACCACTTGAACTTATTATGAAACATCCTGTTATGACTTGCCATCCTCTTGATTTCGTTGAGGAAATTGCTACTTTATTTTTTGAAAATAAAATTGGCTGTCTCCCTGTTACAAAGGCTGGAAAGTTAGTTGGAATCATTTCTGAATCTACAGTACTGCACACGTTAGTGAAATTAACAGGGGCACATCAACCAAGTTCACAAATTGAAATTCAAGTGAAAAATGAACCTGGTATTCTTGGAAAAGTTGTTGCTATTTTTAGTGATTTACAAATAAACATCGTGAGCGTTCTCGTCTATCCAGCAAAAGATGAGAATGATAAAGTACTCGTTTTCCGCATTCAAACGATGAATCCGCTAAAAGTGATTGATGCACTTGAAGCAGAAGGCTACCGCGTATTATGGCCGAACATCATGGGGATGCAAGCATGAGTAGCGCGTTTATTTATTCGGATGACTTTCGGGGCTATTCATTTAGCCCTGATCATCCTTTTAACCAACTGCGCGTCACACTCACGTATGATTTATTACAAAAGAGTGGTTTTATCTCTCCTTCCCAAATCATCTCACCACGGATGGCTACCGATGAAGAGATTGCCTACATTCATACAGAGGAGTACATAAATGCGGTAAAACGTGCTGGAGAAGGTAAGTTAGAAAAATCAATTGCCATGACATATGGACTCGGAACAGAAGATACACCGATGTTTCCAAATATGCACGAAGCAAGTGCATTACTCGTTGGCGGAACATTAACAGCTGTCGATGCTGTTCTTTCCGGAAAAGTAAAGCACGCCCTCAATTTAGGCGGCGGCTTACATCATGGCTTCCGCGGTAAAGCTTCTGGCTTTTGCATTTATAACGATAGTTCCATCGCAATGAAATATATTCAGAAAAAATACGGTTTACGCGTCCTATATATCGATACAGATGCTCATCACGGTGATGGTGTACAGTGGTCTTTTTACGACGATCCTAACGTATGCACCATTTCATTACATGAAACTGGGCGTTATTTATTCCCTGGAACTGGCGCTGTAAATGAACGCGGACAAGGTAATGGCTATAGTTATTCTTTTAACGTTCCACTCGATGCTTTTACAGAAGACGAATCGTTTTTAGAGTCATATCGAACTGTCGTAAAAGAAGTTGCAGCATACTTTAAACCGGATATTATTTTAACGCAAAATGGCGCTGACGCACATTATTATGATCCACTTACACACCTTTGCGCGACGATGAATATTTACCGTGAAATACCGAAGCTCGCTCGCGAAATCGCCAATGAATATTGCGACGGTCGCTGGATCGCTGTCGGCGGCGGCGG